>SUZQ01000019.1 GCA_015059875.1 Rikenellaceae bacterium
TGCTGAATGGCAAGCGATGTAAGCTTATTTGTCATTCAATGCCATTAAGTGAGCGAATAGCGAACGAATGCCATTCAATGCCATCAAAAAATAGACTATGAGAAAACTATTTCTTTTTGCAGTGGCGATTTTGTGTGCCACTGTCTTTGCATACGGCTCAACCGTCAAGTTTCAAGATATAGCTAAGTGCCGTGCCGAAAATAAGAGCATATATGGAGTGCGCTCGATGGCTGATGGAGAACATTTTACCATTATTAAGGGCAAGAAAATTGTGCGCTGCTCCTATGCAGACCGCACCGATTCGTTGGCTCTGTTTGAAGGCGATTTTAAGATCGGGAATTATACTTTATCGCCCGATGAGAGACATATCCTTCTCACCGATGCAAAGAGTGTAAAGCCGATATATCGTCGTTCGGCGACAGCAGACTACTACCTTGCAGATGTGGGGGGTAAGGCGCAAAAGGTGTTGGAGCAGGTGCGCGATGTGACCTTCTCGGCGAATGGCGAGCAGCTGATATATGCCAAAGGGAATAACCTTTACCTATATAATATTGCGCGCTCCGAGTCGAAAGCGATAACAGCCGATGGCGAGTGGAACAGGATTATCAATGGTACAAGTGATTGGGTATACGAGGAGGAGTATGGCTTCACGAAGGCGTATGCGATGTCGCCTGATGGGGCGAAAATTGCCTATTTGCGCTTTGATGAGAGTGCCGTGCCGACCTTTGAGATGATGCGCTACGACGATAAACTCTACAACAAGGCGTACTCGTTCAAGTACCCGAAAGCGGGCGATAAAAACTCTGTTGTGACACTCCATCTCTACGATGTTGCAGCGGGAAAAACCGAGCAGATTCCTACGGGCGAGCAGACCGATCAATATATCTTCAATTTGCAGTGGACTCCGTCGGGAGAGCTATCGTTCTATCGCGTGAATCGTCTGCAAAACCACTTCGAGGTGTTGCTGCGCGAGGCGAGTGGGGTGGTGCGTCCAATCTACGAGGAGAGGTGCAAAACCTATGTCGAACGACCTTCGGCTGCAACAATAAACTTCATTGATGGCGAGAGGTTTATCGTAAGCGAGGAGACTACGGCTGGATATAATCATCTCTATCTACATAGTACAAAGAGAGGTCGCCTAAATGCTATTACATCGGGCGAGTGGGAGGTTACGGCACTGGTTGGAACGGCAAAGAAGAGGGTGTACTATCTCTCCACCGAGCGTTCTCCACTGCAACGCCACCTCTACTCGATAGGGCTGAATGGCAAGGGCAAAAGGTGTCACACTCCGAACGATGGATTCCACTCGGTGCAGCCATCTGTGGGTATGCGCTACTATCTATGCACTGCGACTACCGCTGCGATGCCGAATGTTGTTACGGTGCATCGCGCATCGGGCGAGGTAATTGACACTCTGGTTGATAGCCGCACGAAGGTTGCCGAGTGTGGCAGATGGGCGAAGCGCGAGTTTAAGCAGTTTATAACCGAGCGAGGCGATACACTCAACTACTATATTCAGCTACCGTTTGGTTTCGATAGGTCGAAAAAGTATCCCGTATTGCTGACGCAGTATTCGGGCCCTGGCTCGCAGTCGGTGCGCGACCGCTGGTCGCTTGATTGGGAGGATGCTCTGCCTCACGATGGTTATATCGTGGCGTGCTGCGATGGTCGCGGTACGGGCTTCAGGGGCGAGGCGTTCAAGAAATGCACCTATGCCGATCTTGGTCGTAAGGAGGTTGAGGATCAGATATCGTTTGCGCGTTTCTTGGCAAAGCAGGAGTTTGTAGATGCCGAGCGCATAGGCATTTACGGCTGGTCGTATGGAGGCTTTATGGCACTGAACTGCGCTCTGCATGGCGAGGGGTTGTTCTGTATGGCTATAGCTGTAGCCCCCGTAACTTCGTGGCGATACTACGATACAATCTATACCGAGATTTACAATGGCTTGCCACAAGATAATCCAAAGGGCTACGACGATAATTCGCCACTCTCGCACGCCGATAAGTTGTCGGAGCGCACCAAATTGTTGATTATTCACGGCACGGCAGACGATAATGTGCATTTCCAAAACTCTATGGAGATGTGCCGTCGCTTGAACGCTGCGGGCAAGCAGTACGATATGATGGTCTATCCCGACCAAAATCACTCGATGCGTCCTTCTGCTACTTCGCTTGTACGACAAAAGATGATAGACTACACGCTCGAAAATTTGTAGAGAGAGTAATGCTAATTTGAGGCAGAGATATGAGTAGAAAATTCACTTTACTTTATGTGTTGCTATGCTTGATGGCTGGTGCTTGCACTTCGGGTTCGGATGCTCGTTTCAAGATGTGGTATGACGAGCCTGCGGGAGAGTTTATAGAGTCGCTGGTGATGGGTAATGGCTCTATGGGAGCAATTATCTATGGAGGTGTAGACGAAGAGCTTATAAACCTTAATGAGAGTACTCTGTGGTCGGGAGAGCCTGACAAAACATCTATCGATGCGAAAGTTGCACAAGAGGTGCTAAAGAAGATTCGCAAGGCTTTGAGCGAGAATAACTATTACGAGGCAGAGAGACTCCAATACCAACTGCAGGGCAGATATTATGTTGCAGAGTTCGACACCGAGAGGGGCAAGGTCTATCAGTTCTAACTGTTATATGAACTTCTAACAAACAAGGGAGTGTCTAAAAAATTTTTTAGACGCTCCCTTGTTTGTTGTATCGAAACAGAACTATTTGTTGAACAAAGCTATGCGCTCGTTGAGATATTTGCGAACATCATCCCACTTGTAGAATGGGCCTTCGACGCTCTTAATAGGGAGTGTAACATCGTTCTCGTTCTCAAGGATACGCACCAAGATGTCTGGATTCTTCTTGCTGCGATAGAGTACAAGCTGAAGGTTTGAACCCATTGTAACTACACGGAATGCTGGATGCTCTTCGCCCAACTTCTCTACACTTGAGATATCAGCATCTCCAGAGTACTCGTTGAGTTTAATCATTGAGAGGAGACCGAGCAGATAGTAGTCGTGACCGAAGCGGAAGTTTGCCGAAGCACTATTCTTGCCCTCTATTGCCAAGTCTGCATACTTGATAATATCCTCAACAACCTGTCCCATAGGCGCAAAGCGATGCTCGCCTCCATCAACCTTTGTGCTGACATAGCGGCAGTACCAACGGTAGTTCTCGAAGAGGAAGATGGTGTATCGCTCATCTGGGGTGAATACCGAGTCGATGAAGGTGCGGTCATAGTAACCGAGATTCTGCATAAAGGCAAGACGCTTGTAGATGTCGGTTGCGATTTCGATTTTGCTGATGCCGTCGAGGTGCTTGCTCAAAAGATCAACATCGGTGAAGAGCATATTCAAGCAGTGCGACAAATCCTGCTTCTCCGACCAGCCCTTAACATTGAGCCACCAAGCCTCGTCGCTCTTGATGTGTGCGCCAGAGTAGCGTGGGTCTCTGATGTGGACCATGTGTGGGCGGATGATATTTTGATGCTCCGTAGCTGCATCCATACGGGTTTCGAGCATTGGCTCGCACTCCTTGAGCGACTCGTTAAATGCCGCCATACTCAAGATACAACGAGTGAAAGTTGACGAACGCGAGTCGATGATCGCTCCCTTGTGGAATACAGGCTTGAAACGCTCGTACATGCGGCGCGCAATGCCCTTGTGCTGCTCAACGCCTACGCGGGTAAGCTCGCCAATACGACCATCGTGAGCCTTTTGAATCTTATATGCGATAGCCTTCATCTCCTTACCCTTTGCTGTGAGGATATTCAACGAATCGGCTACCTCAAACATCTTAACAAGGTTGTTCGGATACTTCTTGTTCGATTCGTGGCGTGAGCCGTGACGACCGTAGTGCGTGATGTAGAACGGCTTGTAGCCCTTTGGAGCTTCGGCTATCGGGCGGAAATAGTAGTGACCAGCATAGACCGATTGGGTGGAGATAGCAAGATGCGGATGGGCATCGATCTCCTGTCGTGCGCTGCTCTGTGCCATCGCGCTAAAGGCGAGAAGCAGAGCGAGTGAAATGGATAAAAATCTCTTCATTGTTTGTTGTTTTATTTTAGTTATTATCTCTTCTCTTTTCTGTATCGGCAATCTTTGCTACAACTCTCGCAGTGAGATGCTGGGCAGAAGATGCGTCGAATGCACCACGCCGCTGCTGCAACAAAAGCCGCAACTATAATTATCCAAGCTATTACCTCGTGCCATGCCATACGCCTGCTACATAAATAGTTGTGCAATATTGTAGACAACGAAGGCACATACCCAAGCCATCAGCGTGTTGTATATGGCAGAGCCTATAGCCCACTTCCAACCACTCTCCGAACCGATGGCGGATATTGTACCCACGCAAGGGAAGTAGAGTAGTGTAAAGACCAACAACGCCAATGCTGACGGAGTTGTAAAATCGCCACTCTTGGCAAGATTCTCTTTTAGTTGTGCCGAGTCATTTTCGTCCGAGTTATTGCTGTAGATAACGCCGAGCGTGCTAACCATCAACTCTTTGGATGCCGCACCCGATATGAGCGAAACGCTCGCTTTCCAATCAAGACCAAGAGGCTCGAAAATAGGCTCGCAGAGGTGTCCTACGCGACCGATGTACGACTGCTCGTATTGTTGAACGGTGTTTTCATTCTCCTCTTGTCGCGGGAAGTACCCGAGAGCCCATATCACTATAGATGCCACGAATACCATAAGCGCGATATTACGCAGATACTGTGCGCATCGTATCCACATATGCGACATTGTCGCTTTTAGGGTTGGTATGCGGTATGGCGGAAGCTCCATCACAAATGGCGTTTCATCCCTCTTGAACATAAACTTGCGCATCAATACCGCCGTAAGCATCGCCACAAGAATACCAAGCAGATACAAACCGAGCATTACGAACGACGAGTATTCTGCGAAGAATGTTCCGATAAGCACAATGTAGACAGGTAGGCGCGCACTGCACGACATAAATGGGATGATAAAGGTGGTGATAAGTCGGCTGCTGCGACTCTCGATAATGCGTGTAGACATCACGGCAGGCACATTGCAGCCAAAACCCATAACAAGCGGAATAAATGACTTGCCGTGCAGACCAATCTTATGCATCAACTTATCCATAACGAACGCTGCGCGAGCCAAATAGCCCGAATCCTCCATAAACGAGATGAAGAGATAGAGAATCATAATGTTAGGCAGGAATACTATCACGCTGCCTACGCCTCCAATTACTCCGTCGCAGATCAAATCCTTGAGAATACCGTCGGGCAACCAACGCTCGAATAGATTACCCAGCATAGCTATGCCCTGCTCAAACCACTCTTGCGGATATGCTCCGAGGTTGAATGTGCAGTAGAACATCAGCCACATAATGAATATGAACACGATATAACCAAAGATGCGGTGAGTTACGATGGCATCAATGGCATTCGACATATTCTCAATGCGCGGCTGACCTTGAGTAAAGGTCTCGAACAGAGCTCCAGCGATGAAACCTCGCTTCTGATTCGCCATTGCGGTCTTGATATCCTCATCTGCTCCGAGGTCGGACTGCATGTGTGCGCGCTCCTTCTCGCAGGTGCGTTGCCACTCGGCAAAGTGCGGACACTCCTTCAACATGGCGACAATATCCTCATCGCCTTCGAGCATCTTCATCGCTAAATATCGGGGCGAGAAACATTTTGGCAACTCTTCGCGATGCCTCTTCATCTGGCGGTTGAGTGCCATAACACTCTCCTCGACAATACCTTGATAGATATGTATGTGGCGCACTCGCTCGTCGCGCTTTTCGTGCACGGCGATTATTGTATCGAGTAGCACCTCAATGCCTTTTCCGTTGCGCCCCACTACGGGAAACATCGGCACACCCATCATCTTACCCAGCATATCGTGGTCGAGCGTTGAGCCGTTTCGCTGCAACTCGTCGTACATGTTCAGTGCAACGACCATCTGATAGCCGATGTCGATAAGTTCGGTCGTGATGTAGAGGTTGCGCTCAAGATTCGATGCGCACACGACATTCAAAACAATGTCGGGCGTGTGTGTGGCGAGGTATTGGCGAACATATCGCTCCTCTTGCGTAGCTCCCGATAGGGCATTTGCACCCGGAAGGTCGGTCACATGCAGCTCGTACCCCTTGTAGTAGCAGGTCGAGGTTTGAGCCTCTACGGTAGTGCCTCCGTAGTTGCCCGTGTGTTCGTGCTTGCCCGTAATGTGGTTGTATAGCGATGTCTTGCCGCTATTAGGATTGCCAACAAGGGCGATGTTTATCTGCTTTTTGTGATTATAGCCCTCCTCTCTGATGTTGCCACTATCTAAAACTTTCGCCTCTGTGCGACGACGAAAATCCCCGCGACCAAATCTCTTGATCGCGGTTATCAGTTCGCCTATTTTAAGTTTGGATAGTCGCATCGGGCCTCCTCTCGTCTATATATCGCGGCAAAGATAGCAAAAAATTCTATTTTTTACTATCTGCCCAACGAGACTTATTGGCGATGGGCTACTTTGCGAGCCGTTCAATCTTCGCTTTTAGCTGCTCTTTGGTGCAATAACCGATTTGAGTATCTGCAATTTTGCCGTTCTTCATCAGGAAGATTGCAGGGATGCCTTGAACCTCGAAACGAGTTGTGAGTGAGCGATTTTCATCGACATTGCATTTGCCGATGGCAACCTTGCCCTTGTACTCTTGCGCCAACTCCTCAATAATCGGAGCGATAGCGCGGCACGGGCCACACCACGAAGCCCAAAAATCTATAACGAGCAATCTGTTCTCGGATGCGAGTTGCTCGAAGTTGTCGTTGGTAACGGTCAGTACTGCCGATTTCTTAGCCTTTTCGCTCTGCTCGGTCGGCGAGTTAGGTGTTGCAGCCGATACTGTCGAGATGGTAAATGCAGCCAACAGAGTGGCAAGTATCAAAAATCTTTTCATAGTCGTATTCATTTTTTTTGTTTAATAGTTATCAAATACTTTACAAATATACTCTTCTCTTCTTAAAAACGAAACTATTTTCGTAAATATTGTATATATTTTTCTAACCAAAGCATATAAATATTTGCTTTTGTCTTATTTTTGTTATATCTTTGTGAAGAAGATGTCAATTTATCGTCAACCAATAAAAACAGTTGTGTTATGAGAAAAAATCTGTTTTTGCTGCTACTTGCAGCGATGTTCACGATGGTATCGTGTGACTACAATGAGGATCAGGTTACTGTTAATACCTCAAATGCTGATCAGGAGGCTATTGTTGATGGAAAAGTTCCATTAAGTAGAGCAATTTCCAATGCGGATTTCATTTTTAGAAATACCGAGGGGCTTGGAGCAAAGAAAAGAAAGGTTAAGAGTGTTGATGTTTTAACCACTTCTAACACCAATTCAGTTATTGCCAATACAAGATCGGGGGTAGATGGACAAGCGCAACCTGTGGCTTATGTTGTTAATTATGAAAACAACGAGGGCTTTGCGATTTTAGCAGCAGATACTAAACTCCCTCCAGTAATTGGTATTGGCGATGAAGGTAATTTTAATACTCAAGGTTTTATTGACTTTGTGCGAAATAGAGCAACACGCACAGGAGGTAGTGAATTAAACCCAGCGCAGGAAGTTCAATATGCTATTGTTAATAATTCGTTATTGCTGCCACCTAATATTATCGGTCCAGGTCCAACAAATTGTGTAGATACTACTATAGTACTTAAATGTCTACCACTAGTCAGAACAAAATGGGGACAAACGGATCCATATAATTACTATGCTGATCCTTATGTGAATAGTTATTATGAAACTGTTAAAGGAGTAGCTGGATGTGTACCCGTAGCAGGAGCACAGGTTATAGCCTCTTTATGCTTTCATCATAATTGGCGACCAACTACTCAAATAAGCGAACAATATATTGTTGATTGGGAAAAATTAAACAAAATAATTTTTAATGGCGTAATTGGTTTTGATGCAGGAACTTATACTGATGATGCTTTGGTAGTAGCTTCGCTAATCAGAGCGGTGGGAGAAGATGTTGGAGCACAGTATGGCGCAGTAACTGGAGCTTATACATATGACCTTGCTGATACATACGAAAAACTAGGCATGTCTTCAACTCATTATGGCAATGAAGAAAGCGATATCCCTATAACGAGAGATGACTTATTCAATATGATTATTTATAAGAATTTCCCTGTAAATGTTTCAGCGCGTACTTATGTCGAGGTTGGAAGTACTACTACTGCAGGACACTCGTTCGTGCTTGACGGTTGGCTAAGATTAGAATATTCTACGGTAAATGCAGATATAGGTATGAATGGAACCTCAATCATTAATAGACAACATAATTTTGATTTGGTTCATGTGAATCTCGGATGGAAAGGAGACAACGATGGCTACTATCTTCCCGATGCTTTTGATTTGACAGAAGATAAATATAGAGAGTATGCAGAGCTTAATGACAAAGAGGATGCTACACAATATGTCTTTGATCTTAATGTTAACTATATAATTTATGAAATGTAATTTTTGATTGTGGTTTCTATAACTTTATATAATGTAACAGTCTGTGAAAACTTTAATAATACAATATAATAGTCTATGAAAACTTTAATAATTTGTCTGTTGGTTGCAGTATTTGGACTTTCCTCTTGCGATATAGATAAAACACAGTCATTGGGCGAGGTGGAAAATGTGGATAAAAGTGAGAACGATGATGTAATAGATAATAACGAGAACAGAGAGATTGATCCATTTATTCAGAGTTTGCAAGGAACATGGCATACTTACACATTGATTCATTATGATAGCGAGTGGAAGGATATAGAAGCGGTTTTGATGGAAAACGGCAGTTCCGATTTAGACGGAATCGCAGGCTCATACTACACTTTTGCTATGGATGGCACCTTAACTTATTCTTCACATATACTCTATCCACCGTTTGGGACCAAAGAGTGGTGGACTTTCCCTTGTATATATGATCAAGAGAGAGAAATTATTGCTCTGATAAATGATAAGGGTGAAACGCTTCAAGAGTTTCGTGTATACGGTTATGATGGCGAGTATCTTACATTGGATTACACGGAACATCTCTACCAAAGTTATACTGATAAACACACATATAGATATGTCCGCGAAATTCTTAAAAAGGGTCAAGAATAGGCAGTACTGCTAAATCGGAATAATTCATTGCAGAGGGGCGAAAGTTCCTCTGCTTTTTTGTCTTATAGTAGCGATGTGAGCATTAAGAAGAGTGTGGCAGATGAAACTAATACGACTAATGGGTGTTTTCTATTATTCCCATTCGCCTCATTTGTCCTATATGTCCCATTCGTCCCATTTCCTATCAAATCAAAAGTTTTAGCATTGATTACGATATGCCCTCACTAATTTTGCAATCTCAATTATTTTTGCTAATTTTGCGGGTTGATTAACAGAGTGATAAATTCGTTAGGATTACAAAATAAAAACAACATAAATTATGGCAATATCAGACAAGTATTTACCACAAGAGATTGAACAGAAGTGGTACGACTACTGGATTGAGAAAAATCTATTCCACTCGGAGCCTGACGCTCGCGAGCCTTACACAATTGTTATTCCGCCGCCAAATGTTACGGGTATGTTGCACATGGGACATATGCTCAACAACACCTTGCAGGATGTTTTGGTGCGTCGTGCCCGTATGCTCGGCAAGAATGCTTGCTGGGTACCGGGAACAGACCACGCATCTATCGCTACCGAGGCGAAGGTGGTTGCGAAGTTGAAGGCTGAGGGTATCGACAAATCGACACTCACTCGTGAGGAGTTCCTCGCTCACGCTTGGGAGTGGAAGGAGAAGCACGGTGGTATCATCTTGAAGCAGTTGCGCAAGCTCGGTGCTTCGTGCGATTGGGATCGTACCTGCTTTACAATGGATCCTGAGCGCACCGAGAGCGTTATTTCGGTGTTCTGTGACCTCTATCGCAAGGGTAAAATCTATCGCGGAGTACGAATGGTCAATTGGGACCCATCTGCAAAGACCGCATTGTCTGACGAGGAGGTAATCTACAAGGAGTCGCAGGGAAAGCTCTACTACTTGCGCTACAAGCTGGAGGGTACAGATCGCAATATTATCGTTGCTACAACGCGCCCTGAGACAATCTTGGGCGATACTGCAGTCTGCCTTAACCCGAACGATCCTCGCTATGCCGATGTGCCAGAGGGTGCGCGCGTTATCGTGCCTCTCGTAGGTCGCTCGATTCCGATTATCCGCGACGAGTATGTAGATATTGAGTTTGGTACGGGAGCTTTGAAGGTTACCCCTGCACACGATGTGAACGACTATATGCTCGGCGAGAAGTATAACCTCGAAACCATTGATATCTTCAACGATGACGGTACTATCAACGACAAGGTTGGAATGTATATCGGTATGGATCGTTTCGACTGCCGTAAGCAGATTGAGAAAGATTTGGCAGATGCTGACCTCTTGGAAAAGAGTGAGGCTTACACCAACAATGTAGGCTATTCGGAGCGTACAGGCGTAGCTATCGAGCCTAAGTTGTCGATGCAGTGGTTTATGGCAATGAAGGAGATTGCCGAGCCTGCAACAAAGGCAGTGTTGGAGGATATTATCCGCTTTGTACCAGAGAAATACAAGAATACATACCGTCACTGGATGGAGAATATCAAGGATTGGTGTATCTCGCGCCAGTTGTGGTGGGGACAGCGCATTCCTGCTTACTACCTTCCAAAGGGCGGCTATGTCGTAGCCGAGACCGCAGAGAAGGCTTTGGCATTGGCTCACGAAAAGACGGGCGATACATCGCTTACTTTGGCAGATTTGCGTCAGGATGACGATGTACTTGATACTTGGTTCTCGTCGTGGTTGTGGCCTATCTCGGTTTTCGATGGTATTCGCAATCCTGACAATGAGCAAATTAAGTACTACTACCCGACAAACGACCTCGTAACTGGTCCAGATATCATCTTCTTCTGGGTGGCTCGAATGATTATGGCGGGATATGAGTATCGTGGCGAGAAGCCGTTTGGAAATGTATACTTCACAGGTATCGTACGCGATAAGATTGGTCGTAAGATGTCGAAACAGTTGGGCAACTCGCCTGATCCACTCGATCTGATTGCCGAGTATGGCGCGGATGGTGTGCGTGTTGCGATGATGCTCTGCTCGTCGGCTGGTAACGACTTGATGTTCGACAATGCTCTCTGTGAGCAGGGCCGTAACTTCGGAAATAAGATTTGGAACGCATATCGCCTTATCAATGGCTGGCAGGTGGATGAAAGCCTTGCACAGAGCGACTGTTCGAAGCAGGCAGTGGCTTGGTTTACAAACCGATTCAATGCTGCATTGGCGGAGATCGAGGATAACTTCACAAACTATCGCATCTCGGAGGCGTTGATGGTTGCCTACAAGTTGTTCTGGGATGACTTTAGCGGTTGGTACTTGGAGATGATTAAGCCTGCATACGGCTCGCCGTGTGATGCAGCAACTATGGCTGCAACCAAAAAGATGTTTGAGGAGTTGATGCTCCTATTGCATCCGTTTATGCCGTTCGTAACCGAGGAGATTTGGCAAGATCTCGCCGAGCGCAAGGAGGGAGAGTCGATCTGCGTTGCTTCTATGCCAAAGGCGCAGAGTGCAGACGAGGCTGCATTGGCGCGTTTTGTTCTCGCACAAGAGGTTGTATCTGCTGTGCGTAATATCCGCAAGCAGAAGAACTTGCCACAGAAGGAGGCTTTGGAGTTGAAGGTTGTTCGTGACGAGAACTATCCAGCAGAGTATGAGGCCGCAATCTCGAAGATGGCAAACCTCTCTGCGGTGTCGTTTGTCACCGAGAAGAATCCTATGGATGCAGCGTTTATCGTCAAGACTACGCAGTATTTCGTCCCTATGGGCGACAATATCGACAAGGAGGCGGAGATTGCCAAGTTGGAGAAGGATCTTGCATATCAGCAGGGCTTCCTTGCAACTGTTATGAAGAAGCTTTCGAACGAGCGTTTCGTATCCTCTGCTCCTGCGCAAGTAGTTGCCAACGAGCAGAATAAGAAGCGCGATGCGGAGGCGAAGATAGCTGCGATTGAGGCGCAGTTAGCCGCACTGAAATAATCTCTTGTGATAAGTCGCATTTCGATGGGAGTGTCAGTTGCAGAGATTTCCTGTCAAATACTATCAAGTCCTAAAAAAAAGCTAATGGCTAATGGCCAATAGCTAATAGCTAATAGCAAAAAAAATGGTCGCTCAAATGGCGACCATTTTTCAACCCTACTTTCCAAAGTATTTATTCAGCAGATATGCAAGTCTGTAGCCAGCATTGCGGAGCTGCATTGTAATCAGCTCTCGCGACAACTCCGCTGTGTTTGGATTGAGGTCGGGAGCGAGAAATTTGTTCCACTTGTAGATTTCACTATTTGGCTCGCCTATATCCCTTTTTACCCAATCAATCGGCTCTCCTTTCTGTATGCGCTTAATTTCACCTCGCTTGGCGTTGTCAATCAGTGTTGCGACCTCTGTGCAAGACATATTTGGAAATAGCAAATCTGGCATTAGATCGTATACCGTATGGAAAAATTTGTATTTCACGCCATTGAGGGTGCAAGGCCAAAAGCAGTGAACTTTTGCTGGATAGGTGTGTGCTGGACAGTGCATATCGCCCGCAAAGTGCAACAAGCAGCGGATGTTCATCACGATAGCCGAGTCGGTCAAACGCTCCTGCTTTAATAGGTTGTGATCCACTACGCGCAGTGCGTAAATGGCATCCCCGCCCTTGTGGAGTCGCGGATTCATATCGTACTCATACTTCTCGTCGAGATTATACACATGCCAATCATTCGTGTACTTTATCTCCTTATCGAAGCGGTGCTTATCCATCCATACGGCGTCTTGCGTGATGTCGTAAGGCATATACTTAGCCAAATTCTCTTTGGTTTTCTCTGTGAGGTGGCGTTTTGCAATCTCAACTACGATGCGATGTCCAAGTTCGCCCCATGCGTATGAGTTGCTGATACCTATGCAAAAAACTGTAATGGTAACAATTATAAGTCTCTTCATAAACTCTTTGCTAAATTATCTCAAACGCAATCTCCATCATATCGGTAAAGGTCTTTTCGCGCTGCTCTGCGGTGGTCTCCTCGTGAGTTACAAGCGAGTCCGAAATGGTGCAGATACAGAGGGCTTGGTTGCCACTGCGCGCTGCGTTCATATAGAGAGCCGAAGCCTCCATCTCGACCGCCAAAACGCCCATCTTCTGCCACTGCTTCCACGCCTCGGGATTGTCGTTGTAGAATATTTCGCTGGCGAGGATATTTCCTACTGCGAAATTCACCCCCATAGCCTTTGCCTTCTCAACAGCTGCGCTCAACATTCCGTAGTCGGCAATCGGTGCAAATGTGCCCGGCAGACCGAACTGTGCAGCAAAATTTGAGTTGTCACAAGCTCCTTGTGCTATGACAATATCGCCAATGTGTAAATTGGGTTGATATGCACCAGCAGAGCCGGTGCGGATAATACGCTTTACACCGTAGAAGTTAAAGAGTTCAAAGGTGTAGATGCCGATAGATGAGATACCCATACCGTGTCCCATTACCGAAACCTCTTTACCCTTGTAAGTTCCCGTATAACAATACATTCCTCGTACTTGATTGACAAGTTTCGGATTCTCGAGATAACGCTCAGCCATAAACTTTGCACGCAACGGATCGCCCGCCATAATGACGCGCTCGGCTATCTCACCGCGCTTTGCTCCGATGTGTGGAGTAGGTGTTAAATCTGCCATAAAAATCTATCTATTTAGCATAAAATTTATAAATACAAGTGTGCTTGTAAACCTCGTCTGGCTCCAACTCAACGCTTGGGAAAGATGGCTGATTCGGAGCGTCGGGATAACGCTGAGTCTCAAGCGCAATAGCACCGCGATAGAGGATCGGCTTGCCAAATTTGTTGTTGTATGAGCCGTCGAAGAAGTTGCCGCAGTAGAACTGCAATGCGATTTGGTCGGTGTATACCTCCATGCCGCGACCACTCTTTGGCGAATATACATCGGCAACCTTCTCTACCTTGCCATTATCTTCGCGGTCAAGAATCCAGTTGTGGTCATATCCTGCACCCGCTTTAAGTTGTGGGTGATCTCCGTTTACGCGCTCGCCAATAGCGTGAGGCTCGCGGAAGTCGAATGCAGTACCCTCAACTGGCATAATCTCGCCCGTAGGGATAAGGAACTCGTTTACTGGAGTTATAGCCTTGCTGTTGATTGTCAGGATATGGTCAAGAATTGTGCCTTCGCCATCGCCTTCGAGGTTGAAGAACGAGTGGTGTGAGAGGTTTAATACGGTCTTGGCATCGGTGGTAGCCTCGTACTCAACGATAAACTCGTTATTCTCGGTCAGACGATAGGTCATCTCAATCGAGCGATTTGCAGGGAAACCGTCCTGACCATCAGGCAGGGTTGTGGTGAATACAATCTCGTTATGGTCGCACGACTTAACATCCCAAACGATGCGGTCTACACCGAGAGTTCCTCCGTGCAGGGTCTGACCATTGTTGTTCTGTGGTAGGGTGTACTCCTTGCCGTCAAGCGAGAATTTGCCGTTGGCAATGCGGTTTGCTACTGGCCCAACAACAGCTCCGAGATAGCGTTCTCCAGTATTGTTGATGTAGCGGTCGATGTTCTCGTAGCCAATCTCTACATCCGCGTAGTTGCCCTCGCGGTCGGGAGCCCAAAGCGATACCACGCGTGCGCCGTAGTTGGTAACCTGCATTACAAGGTCACCGTTGATAAGCATATAGAGCGATACCTCCTTGCCGTCAACGGTTGTCTTGAAATTCTCGTTGTTTAGAAGTGTGATTTTGTTTGGTTTCTCGGCACACGACATTGTGAGCGCCAATGCAAAAAGTGCGATTAAAATCTTCATAGTGTTTGAATTTTAGTGTTGTTAATGCAACAAAGATAGAAAAAATCGTAAAACAATGCAATTGTTTCGACTAAAATTGCTATCTTCGCTCTCGTAAACCTATAATTAGATTAACCGATGGATGTTCGTATTGCCGAGGATTGGAAGGCGTTGTTGCAAGAGGAGTTTGATAAGCCATATTTTGCCGAGTTGGTCGGATTTGTGAAGGCGGAGTATAGCTCGCGTCAGATATTCCCTGCCGCACGAAATATATTCCGCGCATTCGATAAATGCCCTCTCGATAAGCTCAAAGTCGTAATCATAGGACAAGATCCGTATCACGGTGATGGTCAGGCAAATGGACTCTGCTTTTCGGTTGATGATGGAGTCGATTTTCCACCCTCGTTGCGCAATATTTTCAAGGAGGTTGCCGACGATATAGGCAAGCCCGTTCCGACGAGTGGAAATCTCGATCGTTGGGCGGAGCAGGGGGTGTTGATGCTTAACGCGGTATTGACCGTTAGAGCGCACGAGGCGGCTTCGCACGCAGGTCACGGATGGGAGCAGTTTACCGATGCCGTTGTGCGACTCATTGCTGAGCGCAAGCAGGGTGTTGTCTATATGTTGTGGGGTAGTTATGCGCAGAAGAAGGGGGCGATGGTTGATACTACGCGAAACCTCGTCTTGAAGGCGGTACATCCATCGCCACTCTCGGTCTATAGGGGCTTCTTTGGTTCGCGCCACTTCTCGAAGGCGAACGACTATCTTCTTTCGATAGGAAAGAGTCCAGTAGAGTGGTAGAATGATTGTGGAGGAGGTGCAACGATTTTATGAAAAAAAAGTTGCAATACTCTTTGCAAATATGAAAATATTTAGTACTTTTGTAAAACCAATTGGAAACTATGAAATCGTGCAAAAACGGATGTTTTGCGCGAAGGTACCTTAAAGTGATGAAGATATGCTAGTTATGTGGGCTTGTAGTGTTCTGTGAGCCCGTTGCGGTAGAGATTAGTCGCCTCGCATTAGCGGAGCGAGCTGTCTTTTTTTGTCTTTTGCGTGCGCGCGTCGCTCGCGTATGTAGGGGTAGCCGCCTGAATGAAGAGAGTTTGAAGAGAGAATGAAGATGAGTGGTCGGAGTTGATCGCGGAGATCGACAAGATCCATTTGAGTTGAAGAGAAAACAAAACAAAATTTACTAAAAATAATTCACAAACTTTTAAAACAAACTATTAGCGTGAAAAATTTTACTAAACTTTTGATGGCGGTAGTTCTGCTCGCAAGTTACTCTTGCGTGCAAGATACGACCGAGGATTTGGCTCCAACTATTTCGGGGCCAACGAGTGGAAGTGGTGAGTTGAAGACGCTGCAAGTGTCTCTGCCTGTTTCGTCGCGTACAGAGCTCGGCGAGAAGGTGGACGGGAAGTATCCTGTAGCTTGGTGTGAGGATGATGTCCTTGCTGTGAACGGCAAGCCGACAACCGGTATTCGCATCAGTGAAGAGGCTGCTAATGTTGCAGTATTCGAGTTGCCACTTGGAATCACTATTCCGTACAACATCGTCTATCCTTATCCGGGAGAGGATGTGGTTGCAGGCAGTGAGGGTGCAGTTTGCCCAGTGGTATTTGCTTCGGAGCAGAAGCATACAGAGGGTACATTTGCACCAAACAGCGCGCCGATGTATGCGTGGTCGAATGGTTTCGATGATGTTCACATGGAACATCTCGCAACTGCTCTCCGTTTCAGCATCAAGGCGAAGGCTGGTGAGACCGTAGATTTGAAGTATATCTCGGTTGCAACTGTTGGTGCAGAGCCAATCTCTGGAGTATTCGATGTTTACTGCACAGATGTTGATGGTGTTGCAGCAGGAACACTTAAGGCTCGCGAAAGCGCAGTTTCGACCGTGTTCTACACCTTCGAGGGTGACAGCTACATCGTAACGGACAGCAAGGAAGAGGTGTTCTATATTGCAGTTCCAAAGGGCGAGTACTCTCGTTTCGAGGTTAACTTTGTGGAGCAGAATGGTTTTGTATATTCGGAGACTTTCGATGCATCGGGCGACAAGCAGTTGCTTGGTGGTAAGGTACGCGAGTTCCCTACCGTAGAGTTCGAGTCAAATAGCAAGATGCTCCTCATCGGAACAGATGTAGATATGGAGACCTTCGCAAACGAGGTTAAGGCTGGCACATTCAACGAGAAGTATGATGGTGCGCTCCTCGTTTCGGATATCGATATGACAGGCAAGGAGTGGACTCCAGTTGAGGGCTTCACCTCTCTGTTTGAGGGCCGCAACTACACCATCAAGGGTATGACAGCACCTCTCTTCGGCGAGAATGTTGTTGCAACAATCTCGAATGTTGGCGTAGAGGGCACCTTGGTTGAGGCGGCTTGTGGTAAGGTAGGTCTTATTGCTCGTTCGCTTTCGGTGGATGGCGATAAGGTTGGAACTATCTTCAACTGTTCGGCTAAGGGTTCAATCGAGTATAAGAACGAGCAGATTTCAGTAAACGAGAACTACGACCTGATCAATGTTGGAGGTGTCGTAGGTGGAGTATATGGTGGTAGCGTTAGCCTCTCTGAGAGTGATGTTGATGTTACAATCTTGACTGCGGCAGGAGCTGACGGAGCAGATAAGATTTACACCCCTTGTATTGGTGGAGTAGTTGGTTATGCTTGCGCAGTAGGCGAGAAGTTGCCTGTAGTTGTTGAGAATACCAGCAACGGAGTTGTTGTTTGGGATGATAACTCGGCAAGTTCTAAGGTTACTCCATTCATCGGAGGTGTTGCAGGTTATGTTACCGCAGGTACATTTACAGATAATGTCAATGCTGGTGAGTTGTATATCAACGAGGCGATGTACGACCTCGATTGGGGTGGTGTTATCGGAGCATCGGCAGTATCGGTTGTTCGTTGCGAGAATAAGGGCTCATTGACGATCAACGAGACTGTAGCGCGCGCAAACATCGGTGGTGTAGTTGGTCAGTTGACCGCAGAGTCGATTGTAGATTGCGAGAATAGCGGTAAGCTCTTGTTGGACGAGGCGTTCCACATCAATGAGACTTGTAATATTGGTGGTGTAGTTGCTTATGTAGACAAGGGTACAAAGGATGTTGAGAGCTGTTTGAACTCAGGATCAATTACATATCTCGGCTCGTGCCAGTATGAGAGCCGTACTACCATCATCGGCAACGCAAACATCATTCTTGGTGGTGTTATCGGATTCTGCTGGGCAGAGAGCGTAAAGAATTGCCGCAACTTGGAGAGTGCTGTTATCAATGTAGCAGGTAAGGTTTCGGGTAACGGTGATATCAAGCGAAATATCGCGAGCGTAGATAAGATGACAGCTATCGCGGGTGTAATTGGTACGCGTGCGGGAAAGCAGTCTGTACTTGGCTCGCAGAGCGCAGTTACGACTGAGAATTGTAGCAACTTCGGTAATGTATCGTTCACATGGCAGTATTGCGGTGCGTCGTACATCTTCAACTCGGCATGTATCGGAGTGTTTGACTCGGATCGCGCTGTAGCTTGTAAGAACGAGGGTTCGGTATTGGTTCAGGCTAATGTATCAACCGATACCGTCACTCACGATACAACAAGTACACTCGTTGTATTTATCTCTGGTATGTTTGGTTGTATCAGCTCGACTTGCGATCAGATTCTCGATTGCGAGAATGCAGGTTCGGTTACTGTTGATAACTCGTCATCTCGTATGATGTGGGTATCGGGATTGCTTGGTACAGCTATGGATGGTGTGAACATCAAGTTTACCCGCTGTGCAAATACAGGAAATATTGTTGTAGGCGAGAATGTACACATCCGAAATGTATATGTTGGAGGTATCTTGGCTAACACACTCGATATTAAGTTGCAGTATCCTAACTGCTACAATTCGGGCCAGGTTGAGTCGAAGGCTACTGCTACTGCAGAGACATATCTCGGCTCGATCTTCGGACTCTCGACTGGATCAGATACGGGAGCAGGTACTGAGGGTATTCAGAACACAGGTCGTGTAATCTACTCTGGTAAGTCAGCTCTTGCTTATGTAGGAGGATACTGCGGTCGTTACGAGGAGAAGAAGCACACCGTACAGTTTGCTAACGCTGCAACAGGAGTTGTTGAGTGCAATGGTACAGCATCGTTCATCGCATTCGTAGGTGGTGTAGCAGGTCTTGGTGGTAGCGTAACCACTAACAGCTTGAGTGCTGATGCAGGTGTTGTTAAGGAGATTAGAAACATCAACGGAATTACTGGTGGTGTATTTGAGAAGGGTATGGTTAATAATGGTAATGTAACCATCAATGGCTATGCTCCTACGGTATACATCTCTGGAGGTTTCGGTTATATCAATAGCACATCGAATGGTGTTGGTGGTATCACCAACAATGGTGTTGTTAATGTTCCTGATAATAGCACAGCTACAGAGTACCCAAGAAGCATCTATATGGGTGGTGTATTCGGATATGCTAAGATGAATGCTGGCTATCCAACAACCGCAGGTGCAAACACTAAGTATGCTATCAACAATTGCCATAATTATGGTAATATATTATATAATGGTATCGCGCGCGACGGAGCTTATGTCGGAGGTTTGGTAGGTGCAGCATCGAAAGCTCCTATCATCAGCTGCTCGAACAATGGCGATGTTGTTTCGACTGGACACGCAGGTGAAGCGTCGCCTAAGCTTACTCAGACTGATGATAAGAAGCAGCACGACTCATCACGACCAAATGATTATATTGGTTGGGCATTTAACTACAAGAACCACGACCTTGCTGTCGGAGGTTTGGTAGGAGAGACCGATCTCGATATTGTTGATTCGGAGAATACAGGTGCGGTAACTCACACTTGCTCGCTCAGCCCAATAAAGATTGACCACAATGGCGACAAATCAACTTCGCGTTTCGATGTTGGAGGTATTGCAGGTCGTACATTTGTTCCACACTCTGTTCACGGCAACAACTATTCGATTCTGTTGGCGGGCTTGAACAATAGTGGTGCAGTCACTATCTATGGTGCTCCGTCGGCTACAAACAACACTCCATCTATCGACTTGGGAGATGGTGGTGTATGGCAGTGGTCGGATATCGATGATGCAGACCGTACAAACTTGCGATTGTTCTATCGTGTAAACAGTGGTGGTTTGTTTGGTCGATTGATGGATAACTCTTCGGCTCATGTTAAGCACTATCTTAACAACTGTACAAACTCGGCTCCAGTTTCTACTCCTGAGGCTGCTGGTGCAAAGTGTTACAGCACAGCGGGTGTCGTAGGAGAGTTGCTCGTTAGCCACGCAGAGTTCAATGGAGTGAAGAACACTGGTAAGGTCTCGATTGAGAAGGCTGGTGTTGGTACAGTTATCGACGGTTCAAAGTATATCGATGCTTACTTCATTAACATGGGAGGTTTGGTTGGAACCTTCTTCGATTCGCGTATATTCGAGCTTAGCGGAAACTATATTGGCTCTGTAACATTCAACGATTGCCAGAATGATGGAGATATCCACTATGGTGAGGTTGCAGCTTCAATTTACCAGTGCGCTGGAGGTATCTTGGGACAGACTCTCTACTTTATTCGTGATGCTTGCTTGGGTAGCCCTTGCGCTCCTGAGGGAGAGACTTATACAGGTTCTGGAACTAAGTATGGTTGTGCAGATGTTAAGTTCTATCGTTGTAAGAACAATGGTAATATCAACTACCTCTCGACAGCGATGAATCTTTCGCAAGGTTATAACTACAACTACGCAGGTGGTATCCTCGGAAGTGGTAGTATCGGACACAATTCGGTAAAGGGTACATTCAGTTCGGTTGATTTGCTCTTCGACCACTGCGAGAACACTGGAGAGGTGCAGTTCGACCGTAACAACTCCGTGATGTCAACCAATGCAAGTCCTGCATATACCGTTGTTGGTGGTATCATAGGACACTATTGCGGTGGTGTTGGTCACGCAACTTCAGCAACATCTCATTCCTATTCGGGTAAGGGTACTATTACCACATCAAATTGTTATAACGCACAGATTATCTCGTGTAAGAATAGTGGTCGTATTTGGGGCTACTCTGGTTATATCGGTGGTATTGCTGGTACTTGCAACTGGTTTGTTAAGATTACTGGTACTGAGGACGATCCTACAATCAACACTGGTGATATCGTGGTTATTCGCGAGAATGGTAAGGTTGTAACCAAGAACAGATATGGTAGCAAGTACATCTACGCAGGTGGTATCGCTGGCGGTATGATGGAGTATACCAATGCAATCTATGCCGTAGGTAACGCAAGTGGAAACCCTGCTTACCCAGCATATAAGCCTGAGGATCAGTATGTGCGTATCGAGTACGCTGTGAATGAGGGTGCTGTTGGTTCAACTGGTTACGCTGGTGGTATCGCAGGTTACTACTATTCGGCAGTTCAGGCATCGAAGCAGATTAACAAAGCAACTTCGCGAGGCGGTTTGGAGTTCTGCCGCAATACGGGTGATATCTACGCTTTGGAGGGTGCAACTACAAATATCGGTTCAATTGTAGGTATGCCGCGTATCGCTAATGACGCTGATATATACACATTGAACACTGACAATGCTACTGCAAAGGCGTTGTCGGAGGGAACATGGCAGATTGGAGTTCAGAACTGCTATGTTGGCGGCTCCGTATTGCGTGGTGCTGTTGGTGAGATCAAGATTAATGAAACCAACTACATGCAGGCTATCTATGGTGTCTCTTGGGATGACACTTACGAGTCTGTTGTAGAGGGCAAGTCTTTCGATGGATGTACATTCTATGTTCCTGCTAAGGAGGAGACTCCGGGCGAGGAGAATGGCGGTGAGAATAACGAATAATGACAGCTAAACGATAATAAATTATAATAAAAATAAAACACATGTTTAAGATGAAATCATTACTTTGCATTGTGGCAATATTCTCGCTTGCGTTGGTATCGTGTACCGAGCGCATTCCTGAGAAGGAGATGCCAGATGTTGATAACGGTGTCATCACGATGGTAAAGGCAACCGTGGAGCCCCTCGAATTGAAGGGCGCCACGGGAGTCGGCAACTACGCGTGGAATGAGAAGCACTCGATCGGCATCTATGGCTCAACGGCGGGAAATAATGAGTGTTACCTTCCTGTTAAATCGACAGTTGGTGATAACGAGGCACACTTCTTCGGAAATGTTGTGGGCGGCGATTTGCTCGTCTATATGCCTTATTTGAGCGAGGGCAGCGAAGCTGCTCGCAGTGGTCGTGTGACTATTCCTGCTGTTCAGCAGTACTACGCAGATCCGTTCGACCATCTGATGTACAACTCTACATTCCTTGCAACTACTACTACCAGCGAGATTAGCTTTGGTTATTATGCAGGTCTTGTTAAGATCGAGATCAAGTATGATATCCAGGATATTACATCGGTAGCTGTTATTGTTGGAAATGTAACTGCGGATGCTAACTACAGCGACTCTATCGTGGGCGATATCGCTGTTGATCAGGATGTTGAGGAGACTCTTACAAATGGCTCTAACCGCCTTGTCGTTCAGGGCTTCCCTGAGGGCATTGATACTACAGTGGATGCTCCGCTTGTAGTTTGGGCTGCTGTTGCTCCGGGTGAGTACGAGAACTTGGTTGTCGAGATTTCGACTGCCGAGGCTACTATCGCATCGCCTGTAAGAGGCCCGTTCCTTGTTGAGGAGCGCGCTATCGCTGAGCATACTTGCGTGGCTCAGAAGGTTGAGCACGACAACGGTGTCGACGACTTCGTGGGAGAGAATGGCGAATTTAATCCTAAGAACTAAGAGTAAATGGTGTGTTTGATAATTAAAAAATGAGAGAATTATGAATAAGACTTATTTACTCGTTATACTTGCAGCCGTATTGGTAATGTTCGGCTGTACTAAGGTGGAGGTTATCGATGTGCAGGGCGAGGTATTGACCGTTAAGGAGGTACCCGTAACTGCCGGCTCGTTCCAGTTGCCTATTACGGTAAAGGGCGAGGATAAACTCGTGTGGAAGGTGCGCCCTATTCACAGCTGGTTGCATGTTGATGATGCAGAGTGGAAACAGAATGCATACAATGTGCTTGTTCGCTACGACTCGAACGAGTCTTCGATGAATGTTCGTAACTTTGCTCGCGTAGGACACCTCGTTGTTGAGACCTACGACGGCTTTGTTGCCGATACTATCGTTGTTAAGCAGCGCGGTCTTACTCCGTTTATGGAGCTTGAGGATACAACCGTTGATGCTGCAACTACTGAGTGCGAAATCTCTTTCAACTCGAATCTTACCGACGCTTGCCGCCCTACAATGGCGTATGCAGCTGATGTGGAGTGGGTTGAGAGCATCGAGTATCTCGGTTGCGGTACTCACTTGTTGGTTAAGTTCTCGGCTAACGGAGGCGCAGAGCGTAGTGCAAACATTACAGTTTCGTTCACTGACGCTTGGGGCGAAACAACAACAGAAACTTGTGTACTCACTCAAAAAGCTCTTGAATAATGAAGAAGATACTTTACATACTATTTACAGCATCTCTCTTGGCAGTAAGCTGTACTCAAGAGGTATCTGTGACTCGCGATCATGATCTTGACGCAGAGGTTACAGATATGCAGACCAAGATGGAGCTAACTACACTTTACTGCAATCTCAACAATGCGGCAAATCTCGATCTTGAGAAGCTCGCTGAGTATTTGACAGCAAAGAGTGCAGATGTAGCGATGTTCGTTGCTCCTGTAGCGACTGGTGGTAACTTTAAGGCGTGGCTTGACGCTTATGCTGCTACAGTTGGCGATTTGACAGTTCTGGAGTCAAGAAACAGTAATGGTGTATTGACGATGGCGGCTCTCGTTAAGAGCGAGTTGTCGACCGAAACCTACTCGGTTGCTCAGGGTTCAAACCTTCGCAATGCAGTTCTTCACTTCAAGGCTAATGGAATCCACTTCGTGGTTACTGAGCTTGACCCTGCAAGAAATGCTATTCCAAGCGATTGGGAGACTCAGGTTGAGACCATCAATAAGAATAAGTCGGGTTCATTGGTTTACGATCCCGATGTGCTTGCTGAGCGTAAGGCTGAGCTTGCAAATATCATCAAGCAGACTTTGGATAACAAGTCTTTCTTAAAGGATGCACATTGGATGTATGCGGTAAATATGAATGCCGACTCTCCATATGACATCGTTAAGTATGGCCGCGAGTTCCTTCTCGAGGATTGCTACGATGATGTTACAGATGATTTCCTCGCAACTGAGACGACTTACTTCACGGTAAATCCAGTTCTCAGTGAGACTGATGCATACTTCGGTGTAAACTCGTTGATGACCTACAACAACTTGATAGATTGCAACGCAGTACATCATTCGGTATATACCCCGTCGAGCGAGGGCGGTGTTGATGGATTGAGACGCAACTTCCTCTATGCTACTGACGAGTGTTGGAATATGTTCCAGACATTCAGTTTCGACACTGCGGCAGCTGTAGAATTGGGAGTTACAAATTATCCTATTATTGTTACACTTAAAAGTGAGGAATAGCAGATGAAACGCATAATTAATAGTGTGATTTACGCATCGTTCTGCATCGTTGCCCTGCTGTTCGCCCAAACAGCAATGGCGCAGAAGGCGCGTACGATAACGGGACAGGTATTTGACAATACAGGTCAGCCAATGATTGGTGCAACCGTTGTCGTTGTAGGTAAGACAGGTGTCGGTACTACTACCGATATGCAGGGTAAGTATAAAATTAAGGCTACTCAGGATGATCAGCTTTCGTTCTCGTTCCTCGGTTATGTGGAGGTTACAGAGCGAGTTGGAAACCGTACCAATATCAACATCGTGTTGCAGCAGGAGAATGTGAGCATCAACGAGGTTGTCGTTATCGGTTACGGTACACAGCAGAAGAGCGACTTGACGGGTGCTGTGACATCGGTTAATATGGAGGACTTGGCAAGTACCGCGTCGGCTTCGGTTGATGAGGCATTGCAGGGCCGTTTGGCTGGTGTCGAGATTATGACAACCGATGGTGAGCCGGGTTCGGCTGCTTCGATTCGAGTTCGTGGTTCGCGTTCAATCACTGCGTCGAATGAGCCACTTATCGTGGTTGACGGTGTGATGGATGCAGTTTCGAACTTCTCGGATATCGATCCATCGGAGATTAAGAATGTAACTGTGTTGAAGGATGCATCTTCTACAGCGATCTACGGTTCGCGTGGTGCTAATGGTGTAATCCTCGTAACAACACACGAGGCTAAGGCTAACAAGTTGAATGTAACCTTTAAGGCTACTTTCCAGCTTTCGGAGCTTCCTCGCGAGTTGGATATGATGAACGCAGCAGAGTTCGCAATCTATCGTAACGACTACTTTACAAATAGTAGCGGTACATATCGTTTGCAGGCTCGCTCATCAAACTACTTGAAGTATGCAAATCCTACAGCTTATGGCGAGGGTACAGATTGGATTGATGTGATGACTCGTCGCGCATTCAGCCACAACTATTTCCTCTCGTTGGCTGGAGGTAGCAAGTCTACAAAGGTTTACTTCTCGATGAGCTACAACGATCGTCAGGGTATCGTAATCAATTCGGGACAGCAGTATTTGGCTGGTCGTTTGAAGATTGACCACACCGTATTCAAGTGGTTGAAGCTCGGTATCAACACTCAGTATTCGTTGCGTCACAATGACAAGACCAACAATGCTATTTCGGGTACTTCGACAACTGCGGTAACAAACTTGAACCCTATGAATACGCCAACATCTTCGTGGAACTTGTTGGGTGATAACGGTACCAATGGAGGTTCGATTTATGACTCTCCATACTTGAAGGCGTTGAATATCATCAACGAGTCGGATCGTACAATCTTGACATTGACTCCATACATCGAGTTGACATTGGCTAAGGGCTTGCGATTCAAGACTCAGTTCTCGTTTGTGCATACAAATACTCAGAACTTCTACTACTCGCCATCGACCATGCCTGTTGCAGAGCGTTATCACTATGGTGGTACTGCAACCCGTTCGAGCAACGATAATAGAAACTTGTTGAGCGAGAACACATTGTCGTACAAGAAGACCTTTAAGAAGAAGCATAAGTTGGATGTCGTTGCAGGATTTACTGCACAGAACAGAAGGACCAACTATGTCTATGCAAATGCTCGTGGTTACCTCGATGACAATGTAACGGCTTACAATATGGGTAGTTTGGTTGATAAGCGAAACCTTACCGAGACTACTACTGCTACAGAGTTGCAGCGTTATTCGGTGTTGGCTCGTGCTAACTACTCGTATGGTGGTCGCTATCACTTGACCATCACAGGTCGTGGTGATGCATCTTCGAACTTCGCCGAGGGACACAAGTGGGCATTCTTCCCAGCTGCTGCGTTCAAGTGGACTATCAGCAACGAGAAGTTTATGCGTGGAACAAAGTCGTGGTTGTCTGACCTCTCGCTCCGTTTGAGTGCAGGTCGTTCGGGTAACGATGCCGTTTCTACTTATGTTTCGCAGATGGTACTCACTACTAACCAGAGTGGTTGGTTGTTTGGTGAGGCTCGTGAGGTAGCATACTATCCAACTCGTATCGACAACCCTAACTTGACATGGGAGAAGACCGATTCGTTCAATATCGGTGTTGATTTCTCGATTTTGAATGACCGAATCACAATGTCGTTGGAGGGATATATGGCTTACACTAAGGACCTCCTCTACACCATGCAGAATGCAGCTGTAACAGGTTTCACAACTCGTTATGCTAACATCGGTAACACCGAGAACAAGGGAGTTGAGTTCACCTTCACTTCGCGTAATATCTCGCGTCGTAACTTCCAGTGGACTACCAACCTTACTGTTGCTCACAACTCGTCGAAGGTGACCGATATTGCAACTGCATACGGTTATGTATCGACCTACTCGCGTGGTGGTTATATGATCTACGGTTATGCTGAGGGCTATCCTGCTAACTCGTTGTGGGGCTTCCAGTATGAGGGTGTATGGCACACTCAGGATGAGATCGAGCAGAATAAGCAGACCAAGACTTATGTTGGTTACAGCAAGAGCCGTGGTTATGCTCGTTATGCCGATATCAACCACGATGGTGTGTTGAACGATAAGGACCGTATCTATCTCGGATCGGCAGACCCAATCATCTATGGAGGTTTCAACAACACCTTCAAGATTATCAGAAACTTGTCGTTGGGTGTATACTTTACATATAGCCTCGGAGGTCGTATGTACAACATTATGGAGTTCACTACAATGGTGGGTTCGGCAACATCTAACAAGGATCGTCGAATGTTGGAGGCTTGGCATGCAGGTCGTAATCCATTCTCGAATCTCCCAGGTGCATACTTGAGCGATAGCTATGGTAGCGACTTGTATATCTACGATGCTTCATACTTGCGTTTGCAGAACATCAACTTGAGCTATCGTTTCGATTTGCGCAAGAAGACTCGTTACTTGCGTGATATCACCTTGACAGCATCGGTTAATAATGTTGCTCTCTTGACCAAGTTTACGGGATATGACCCTGATGCTGTTAGCAGCGGTCGTCGTATTGATACAGGTAGATATCCTAAGAACCGTAACTATTCACTTGCAATTCAAATTCGCTACTAATTATGAAGAAGATTTTTGTAATAATACTTTCAGCAATAGCACTTGTAGGCTGTACTCTTGAGGAGCAGGTTATATCCTCTTCGGAGCCACATACATACTATCAGACTGTGCCACAGTGCTTGACAGGTCTTAACGGTTGCTACATTCCGTTGAGAAGTATCTATGCAAACGGCGACTACTTTGAGGCGTGTGAAGTAGCTGCTGATTTGATCTACCACAACTCTAACTCCTACTACGATGGTATGTGTAACTATACACAGTCAATTCCTCGTTTCGGAAATACCATCTGGACTCAGGGTTATCTTGGTGTAATGCGTTGTAATGCAATGTATGCCGCTATCGAGAGATCTCCACTCTTGGATGAGGAGAAGGCTCCGCTTTTGGCAGAGTGCGTTATCTTGCGTGCATTCTACTACTACATCTTGACTATCAACTTCGGTGATGTTCCTTACTACTTCGAGGAGGTTACCGATGCAAACAACGACCGAATTGCTTCGATGCCGCGTAAGCCGGCAAAGGAGCTCCGCACAATCCTTATGGATGAGTTGGAGTATTGGTTGTTGGAGAAGCAGGCGTTGCCTATGATTAAGACCTATGATCCATCTAATGACTATCGTATTGGTGCGATGGTTGGATGTGTTATCGGTGGTAAGTTGGCGATGTGGAACAAGCGTTTCGACCGCGCTATCGAGTTCTTTGCTCCTATCGAGACTGTTTACGGTTCGGTAGATGCAGAGGGTGCCTATAGTCCGCGTGATGCCTTGATGGGTTATTCGGTTAAGGATATTATGTTCCGCAATCGTTACACCGCAGAGTCTATCTTCGAGTTGCCAGGATATTCGAAGGACTACGGTTTGCGTGTTACACAGCAGCTCGCATCGCGTTGTACTCCGTCGCGTAGTTCTACTACCGTTGAGGGTGCTATCGACGATGAGGAGTTGGAAGAGGAAGAGGGCTTGGATCTCTCGCAGAAGGATGACTTCTACAATGGTATCCGTATCCCAGAGTTGGGTGTAAATGCTCGTACAACTTCGCCTTATCGTCCTACTTGCTACTTCTATAAGAAGTTGATGCCTTACAACGCAAATGACAAGCGTCGTTCGGTATATGACACTGCTAAGGCTGAAGGCGGTGAACTCGTGGAGATTGAGGATGGCGGAGGTTACCTCGCTTGGTGCTACAAGGGATGGAAGGATAAGACTGTTGATATCAACGATCCAGCAAACCCTGCAGGAATCCACTTCTTTAACAGTACTAAATCGAAGTCGGGAGCTCCATTCTTGGGAGATAAGTTCTGGTGTCCGGGTATGATTTATAACCAGGATTCGAACAACCTCAAGATTTTCCGTTTTGCACATGTCGTCCTCGACTTGGCTGAGGCTCATATGCGTTGCGGCCATTGGGATAAGGCATTCGCATATTTGAATGCTACTAAGCAGCGTGCAGGATTTACCGAGTTGAGTGGTGGTCACTTGGACGAGGCTCTCTTTATGGAGGATCTTCAGAAGGAGTCTGCTCGCGAGTTGTTCGGTGAGTTTACTCGTCGTCACAACTTGGTTCGTTGGGGAATTTGGTATGATCAGGTAGTTAACTGCGCTAAGTATCCAAGCGGATCGAGTGAGAAGGAGTGTGAGATCGTAGGCTATGTTAAGGAGGGCCCATGTCGTGAGTACTATCCAATTCCTGACCAGCAGATTATTCTGTCTAACTTTAATTTGTCTAATCCAGAATACGATAAATACGGATTGTAATGAAAAAGATATCAATAATATTATCGGTGTTGTTTGCGGCATGTGTTGCAACTTCGTGCGTGAAGCCATTCGAGTATTCAATCTCGTTGGCGTTGAACAATTACGATCTCTCGTTGCCTAAAACAACAGGCAATATCGATGGTAATATACACTACATTCAGATCACCTCGACAGGTGAGTGGGAGGCAACTCTCGAACACGCAAAGGCGGGTGAGACCTGGTGTTGGTTGGTAGATTACTATTTGAAAAATGCCAAGGATGAGAATGGTAATACTCTCTACGACGAGAACAATAACCCAATCAAGGAGAAGGTTTATGTGGCTGAGGGCATAGAGGTCTTTGTTGGAGGTTCTGAGAACCAATTCTGCAAGGTTCGAGGCTCTGGTACTATCTTCTTGCCAATGGGCTACATGGATAACAATGGTGCTACGCCTCGTTACGCAACATTCTCTGTTCGTCGTCTTGATAATGGAGAGGTGAAGGTTATGAATATTACTCAAGCAAAATAATAGTTTGAAGATATGAAGAAGATTTTTGTAATTATATTGGCTGTTTCGGCATTTATGGCATCTTGCTCATCTCCGTACTATCCGGAGTATGTGCGTGTGGTGTCGTTGGGTGCCAGCACAAGCAATCTTATCTGTGAGAACACGGAGGATTATTGTTCCTTGAGTGTTATCTCGAATGTTGAGTATGATGCGACTCTCATCTCTGGAACTGAGTGGCTTTCGTTCGCCGATACCGATGCTACATCTATCAAGAGCAGTGGCAATGGCATTCTCGAGTTCAAGCACCTTCAGAACAACAATGTTAAGCGAGTTGCTCACTTGGTACTCTCGGCGGATGCGCGTCGCGATACCATAAGAATTAAGCAGAAGGGCCGTTTCGAGGAGTTCCTTGAGATTCATGCCGACGACCAGTCGATGTTCTCTTTGGAGGAAGGCACTCGTATGCCTGTTGCATGGGAGGGTGGCGATATTTCGGTGCGTTTGAGAACCACTTGCCTCGATCATCAGCTCTCAGGTTGGACTTCGGATAATACTGTCGTAAGCAACTTCCGTTTCGAGAATGGTGTGTTTACCTTCAATGTTGCTGCGAACGATGAGCAGCAGCCTCGTATCGTTACCATTCAGGTTTCGTATATCGATGGTTGGGAGGATAAGCAAATCTTGGAATTTTCGATTCGTCAGAACTACTTGGAGTCGTCACAGGAAGATGACGAGGAGTAGTTTGCGGGTAAACTTCAATATCAAGGGTGTCGATTTTATATCGACGCCCTTTTTTATTTTTTTATGGAATAATTTGCAGATTATTAATTATTTTCCTTATATTTGCAAAGTGTATTGGTGTGGTGTAGTATGGTGCATCGTGGAGGATGTGGAGATGCTGCACCAGAGAAGTAAGATAGAAAAGCGAGAATAACAATTAATTGTACTATAGGAAAATTTACTACAATTGCAGAATGATGTAGGTCATGGATAGCAATGTCCCCTCTCCGAATTTTTCGGGGGGGGGGATTTTGAGGTTTAATATATTGTGTTTTAGAGAGTTATAGCGGAAACCTTTGAAGTAGTGAGTAGTGAGTAACGAGTAGTGAGTAGTTAATTCTCAATTCTCAATTCTCAATTCTCAATTCTCAATTTCCCCTAACGCCCCTAAAACCCCCAGAACCCCTAAAGAAACAAACAACAAATTAACTAAACATAATTTTATAACTATTAACTAATTAAAAAACAAAAACAAGATGAAAAACTTATTCAAGATTCTCTTGGCAGTTGT
>SUZQ01000020.1 GCA_015059875.1 Rikenellaceae bacterium
CAGACTTGTTTTTCTGTGGTGCTAATTTAAAGTTTAGAGTTGCCATAGATGCTGAGTTGAGGTTTTATTCTATGTTTATTCTATGTTTTTGCACTCCAAATATACAAATTTCTATCTATCTGAGCAAGAGTATCTTACAACTTTATTTTTGACATGGGGAATAAAATGGAATGCTTAAACAGATGTAAGTCAATGATTTACAGAGAAATAGAAATAAAAAATGAGGAACTCGTAAGTTCCTCATTTTGAGCTGTTGACGAGGCTTGAACTCGTGACCTCTTCCTTACCAAGGAAGTGCTCTACCACTGAGCTACAACAGCATTTGTTGCTTAAAGCAGGGCAAAAATACAACTTTTTTTTGACTCTGCAAACTTTTTTTGCAACAAAATATACTTTACACTACTTAAATAGCGTATTCAGCACCTTTGCCAAGCGATAGCCCGACTTTACGACCATCTCCTCGGCAAGCGGAAATGCCTTTGTTTGGAACTCCTCATCCAGCTCCGCACCCTCGGCAGCCCACGCTATCGATGGGCGAATCAAACGCCCCGACTCCTCAAGCCAATCTTCGTACCAGCCCTTTGTGAGTCGCTTAACCTTGCCCTTTGGCAACTTATCGAGCTTGTCGGCATACTCCCTATACGACCACCCCTTATACTCGCGCGTAAGCACCGAAGTGTCCCACACCTTATGCAGAGTGCTCTTTTTGCCGAAGTAGGTGATATCGAACTTGCCATCGTTGCGATTGTCCGCATAGCGCAAATGCGCAGGGCAGTGCATATCGCCCACCATATGTACGATGCACTTAATGGCAAACATCACCACCGAATCGCTCAACTTCTCGCGCTCCTGCAACATCCTCTCCAACTCAATCAAGCCCGTCACGGCATCGCGTCCCTGACGATGTTTATTGCGAATCTCCTGCGAGGTTTTGCAGTTCTCATCCACCACCGAGGCGTGCCAACCGCGAGTAGCAATGCGATGATGCTCATCATCTTTACGGATCTTATCCATCCACACCGCATACTCCGCAAGTGGCGTTCCCTTCGTGTATCGTTCGATATTTGCCTTCGCCTCAGCCGTGAGGTTGCGCTCGGCAATCTCCGCTATAGTACGGTGTCCGAAGCCACCCCAAGCCATTGCACTCGCCGACACGGCAAGCATCATTACAATCAGAGCTAATCGTTTCATCTCTCACTATTTGTTAGGTAGGTAGGTAAATGTCTTAATCGTCTCGCCCGTGTTCTTCTTCACGAGGATAGTCATCTTCTCCTTATCAGCCGTAACATCGAGGTACTGCTTTGGGCCAAAGACGAGGGTTGGGAATGTCTGATTATCGACGCCCTTATCGCGATACGAGTAGCGATGGGTATGTCCCGAAATCATCAACTGAACGCCCCTATTCTCGCAAGGCTGGCAGAGGTGTTTCCACGCGTGGCGACCACCGTGCCACGATCTGTCGTTGAGAGGAATGTGCGAGAAGATAACGCGATAAGGCGCGCTCTTGAACTCCTCGCTCTCCATAACGCTCTTCAGCCACTCGCCCTCAGCCTCACGATAGAGGTCGAACGCTGCCGTGCCGTAGTACTCGATATCGCTATCGGGTTTATCCTCGCCACCGTCAATCACAATAAAGAACACTGGGCCGTGACGGAATGCGAAGTATGGCTGCTCGGTCCAAGTTGGGTAGAGCTCCAAGAAGCTATGCGCGAAGTTACCTCTCGCGTCGTGATTACCACGCACGAAGTAGAACGGAGTAGCCGTCTTATCCAAAGTGTTGTGGAGCGAAGTAAAGAGCTTCTCGAAGTGGCTCTTCTCGCTCGCCATAGTTGTTACCATATCGCCATTGAACACGATGAAATCCTTGCCCTCAAGACGCTCAGGCGTAACAAGCGATGTGAAATATCCAGGTGTATGCGAGTGGTGCGCACCCACATGGTCGTAGTGGATATCGGTAATCATCATAAAGGAGATCGACTCCTTGTTACGGTCGTTTGTACGGAATGAGAAGTTGGCACCATGCACATTTTTCGACTTCGATACGGGCTTCGAGAGCTTACCGTTCTTATCCACCTCCTGCGCAAAAACGGTGTACTCGTAGAGCGTTCCCGCCTTCAAGTTCTTGACAGGCACACGGTGGATGCGACGATTGTAGCGCAAGCCCAAGTTGCTCTCAATGTGGGTTGTAGCTCTCTTCTCGCCCTCGCCCTTAACCTCAACCCAGCCGTAGGTTGCTTTGTCGGTCACCCACACGACATAGGCTGAATCCTCGGTCAATGCCTGCACATAAGGGCCATAGAGAATCTCTGCAGCCTGCGAAGCAAACGCCACGCAGAGCGCAACCAAGAGAATCAAAAATCTTTTCATAGTCTATCGGTTTTAGTTAGTCATTATCTCTACTCCTCGTCGGTGACAAGCTCCTCAGGCAGCGCAGCACGCTCATAAACCTGAACTATGCTCTCGTCATCCGTAGCCACCCACACCATAGTGTCAGAGGTGAGGTTGCGCACAAAGTAGCTATGCTCCCAATCGCCACGACCAAAGTCGTAAATTCCGCGAATGACCGCTGCACCATCCGTTACGATGTCGTAGCGACCTGAACTCTTGTACACCCCCATACTTGCGAGGTTATCGTAGGTTACAAAGGTGCGCTCCGCACGGTCAAACACGATGTAATAGTAGCTCCCTTCGGGCAGTTTCACGCCATTGTCGTAGCTCTCCATACGCCATACGCCCTGAATGTTATTGGGCGTAACATCGAGGAACACCAATCCGTTGTTGTCGGGTTTGGAGCAAGCCGCAGCAGCCACTGCCGCAACAATTACCAACGCAAATTTAAGAATTTTCTTCATATCTTCAAACTATTTATTCTCGTCTAATCCTCAACCACCACCTCAACCTTGCTTTGGCGCGGTGGCAAATTCAAACCTTTTATATATATGTGCAGCGGCAAACCACTCTGCAAAGTTCCACTGCCGTCATACTCGACAACCATATCTCCCTGCTGCTTCGGGGCGAACTCACTCGGCTCGAAATGCACCTTCAACCCCTTTGGTAGCAGCTGCATATCGACCATAGGTCGCAACAGAGTCGAGCCTCCGTTCATACAAGCTATGCGCACCACTTGTCGCCCTTCGTGCTGGAGCTGCACACGCTCCTGACGCAGACGCAACACACCACGAGAGTAGGGGTAGTCGTCGCTCCTATCTGCCGATGCGGTCACAAAGCCCTGCACCTGCAACACTGCCGAAGGTGCTTCGTCGGATGCCTCCGCGTAGAGCAGCACTCGCTGTAGCACTCGCCCTGCGTGTCCGCGAGGATAGTACTTGAGAGCCACTCTCACGCGCTCTTTGGGTGCAACAACCCTCTTTGGCAACTCCACCTGCAAGCAGCCGCAACTGCTCTTTATTCGCGTTATGGCGATAGTTTCTGCACCTTGATTCACAATCTCGGCACTACCCTGCCATACGCCCGACATCTCATCTATTGTTCCGAAATCAACCGTTTCGGGGAGAGCTTTTAACGACGATGCCATCGCCTTTGGCTCTGCTTCGAGTAGCTTTTCGCGCGGAATAATGCGAATCTGCGCACTTGCTAAGCACGCTGCACAAATCAAAACCGCATATATCGCAACTCTACGCATTTTCAAAGGCGTTAGTTTTTATCAAGTCAAAAAAAGCCAATCGTTCTTCCCCGAAAATCGTTAATGATTGAGCTATTTTTGTGCGATGTTAGGCGACAAATCCGCAGCATAGTAAACCTATGTGAGGAATTTGGCGTCCGACACACTCGTGCAAAAAGAGCCAATCAGAACGATTTTTACAGCCAGCCGTCCGACTTACGGACAGTAATCACAAACTCCTGCTCCTCGCCATTGCTCACCTTGATAGTCGCAGAGGTAACACCACTCTTAAGAGCGTTAAAGAGCAACTTATTACCACTCTTATTGCAAGTTGCAATGGTTGTATCAGCCACCACAACCTCGTAGGAGAGCTTCTCTCCATCAACAAAGTATGCCGCAGGGGCAACTGCAACGCTATCGCCAACCTTAATTGTGAGGTTAGGGAAGCGCATTGAAGTGCCGACCTCTTCGCCACCAATCGCTGCGAGGAACTTTGTTGCATTAACCTGTCCAGAGCCCATCTGCCCCTTGAATGGCGCGAGAGGCATCTGCATAGGCAGAATAGGGCCCATATCGGCAACATAGCGCGAGTAGCTCTTATAGCCCGTCATATATTCGTCTATCGGGGTGACACTCTGCGCAGCCTGCAACAATTCACGAATCTCCTCCGCCTTGAAGTGCTTGCGCAGCTTTGTTGCGTAGGACAATCCGAGAGCTACCACTGCCGAAACATGAGGACAAGCCATCGAAGTTCCCTCCATATAGCCATATCCCGACTCGCTGATGTGGTAAGGCAAGGTCGAGAGGATGCAACCCACATCGCCATACGCCTTAGTCTCCTCGTTGTAGTAGTTGTAGTAGTAGTCTTGGTCGCCACCTGGAGCCGAGACGGTTGTTCCAGGTCCATAGTTGGTGTAGGTTGCAGGGGTAAAGTCTGCCGATGTTGCAGCCACCGAAACGCAATACTCCGCAGCACCAGGATAACCCGCCATTGCTGCGCACTCGTTACCCGCTGCAAAGACCGCAATACCGCCCTCAACAACACCATTTGGCGAGCCAGCATTATTTATAAAGTAGTCCAAAGCCTCCTTCTCTATAGGCGAGCCAGCCATCCACTCCTCCTCCGAAGCGAAGCCAGCCTCTCCCCAATCGTACTCGTTTGCTGCGCCCGAGACATAGCCCCAACTACACTGCAACACCACAGCTCCATTGTCGGCTGCATACTTCATCGCACGCACCACATTATAGAGTCCCGTTGAGATATTACCTGAGAAGATTTGGCACACCATAATCTTCACGCCACTCCCAGCCGAGCCATCGCCGCCCGCTATGGAGCTTACGCCAATGCCGTTGTTGTTCACCGCAGCGATAGTTCCCGCAACATGTGTTCCGTGTCCTGAGTCGTAGTAGTCGTTCCAAGTAATCTTACCCGTATCGTGAACAAAGTTATATCCGTGCTTATCGCCCGTATAGCCATTGCCATCCTTATCCTCATTGAGCGCACCATTCTCATCGTCGTTCACCCAGATATTGTTCCCCAAATCGGGATGTTCGACATAGACTCCCTCGTCCAACACCGCCACGACAACCGAGCTGTCGCCCGCACTCTTTTTCCACGCCTCAACGACCTGAACATCAGCTCCCGCCTTGCTCTTCACTACATCATCCTTCGTAAAGAGTAATCCGTCATTCTCCAAGTTCCACTGACGCGCATAGAGAGCATCGTTGAACGGCTGCTGCAACGCACGGGAAGTCTGCTGCATCTGCTCGTACTGCGCCTTCGAAAGGGGCATCGCCTTGCGACGATTTGCGCGCTTGATGGTGCGGTTGATATCCACCTTCTGCACCTCGCCAAGCGCAGCGAAACGACGCGACACCTCCTCCACCGAGTAGTCGCTGCTGAAGCGGACAATGTACCACAGATTCAATCCATCGCGCACGGTACGCTCCTCGTGGCGAGCATCCACAGGAAAGACTCGCGAAAGCTCCACTCCACCGATAATATCGAGCAGTTCATCTACCGAGCTGACACCACTTCGAGTCACCTGCGAGCGCACAGCTCCCGACTCCTCAAGCAGCGCAGCCACATCGGGCGAGAACTTCACAAATATCTCTCCTCCCGCATAGGAGTCGCCCTGCGAAGGGGTTTGCGCAATATTGGTAATCTCCTCTGTCACACACGATGTAAACGCCATCGTCGCACAGAGTAACGCCACTACAATTCTACTATATCTCATTCTCTTCATCTCCTTTACTTCGTTATAGTCCCGTTCTCCTCATCGGTCGTAACATCCTCCTCTATGGAGTTTGCCAACTTCTTCTTTGGATACCACTTCGTGTAGTACTCCACCAAGTTTGCTGGGGCATTGCTAAAGCCCGCCTTTGTGCCATCTGCCGAGCGTCCCTCCTGTGGGAATACCAAGCTGAACGGCACCCACCAATCGAGCATTGGATGCATCAACAACCACTGCGGCACCTCGCCTGAGAAGCGGTTGTGGTTGATACGGAAGGTCTTTGTCGTAGGCATAATCTTCGGTGTTCCAATCAACTCCACAGGGAGCGTATCTGCCGCCATAACCTCCGCCTCGCTCCACTTTTCGGGATAATCCTCGAAGGTTGGCAAAGCTCCGTGCAGGTAGTTCACACTCAACACCAAAGTATCCAATCCCCAAGTGAGCAGATGCTCTGGAATCCTCTCCTCGCCGAGGAGACCACCCAAAGACTCCATATCGTGTACCGTATTGCTCAAATCCGACACGGCGTGACGCTGCTGCGCATTCAACACCAAGGCGCGAAGATTCGGGAAGTTCTCCTTTGTGAGAATCGCTGGCACTCGCTGGAAGTTGTTTGAGCCGAGGTCGAGATACTCCAAGTTCTTAAGATTTGCAAACTCCTCAGGCAACTCCGTCAAGCCGAAAGCACCTACGGTCAATCGCTTGAGGTTTTCGAGTTTGCAGACATACTCGCCAATATTGAGACTCTTAAGCATCGAGTTCTCGTTCGAGAATACATATATCTCGTCGGCAGCTGTCAGATACTGCACCTCGTAAGGCAACCCCTCAAACGAGTTGCAGAGGAATATCTCCACCCTCTTCACGCGACCAACCTTATCGGGGGTACAACCCTCCATACGCTCCTCCCACAAGGTCACACCGTTCCAAGTATCCATCGGAGTCGAAGAGTCCCAAATGGTCCAACACTGCATCGTATTGGCGATATTGAGCAACGACAACGAATCTCCCGCACGGGTATTAGGGACAATCGGCTCGGCAGCCTCTTGTCTAACACTCAGCATATCGCTCTTTGCCACCTGAATCTCCTCTACAGGGACAAACTTGATATCAGCCACGCGCTCCCTCGCCTGATTATTAACCTTCCAATTGAAACGCACCTTCACCTCACGAGGACGCACTCCACGATTCAAATCGAGCGTGTAGGAGTCATACGACAACCAATTCTTCTCGCTATCGGGAATCTCCACCTTAAAGTCGAAATTCGAACGCACCGTAACATCGAAATATCGCTCTCCGTAGTCGGCATAACGCTTCAACTCGACATTCGGATTATCCACCTCAACCGAGTAGTCGTAACCCTTCTGATTTACGGTTATACGCTGCGTCTTATTCGTTGCAATGTTGTGGATAGAGACCACCGCCGAACGGGGCGTAGTTGTCAAAGCCGAGTCGATAACAAAGTCGCAAGTCACCGAGCCACGACCATTTGCAGGCGATACGGCAATCCAAGGATTTGGCGTACCATCCGACTGCATTCCCACCGTAGCAACCCACTCATCGCTTGAGAGAATGCGCACCTTCTCGGTACCACCCGCAGCTCCAACCTCGATAGTATCGCGATCAGAGTCGAAACTTACCGTACCCTCCTCATTCGTGCAGGCAACAACAGCAAGTGCTGCCATCGCCAAAATCAATATATTGTTTATCATCTTCTTCATACTCATTCCTCCCCGCTTTTACTCCAACATTGCATCACAATTCAAAATCTTCTGCGTCTTGTCGTACATAAGGATATATGCACCCACCTGCCAAGCGTAGCAGATATCCGACGCATCGAACACAATATTCGGGTTATCGCTAATGTCGAGATAGTAGCACAAGGTCGATATCGTATCATCCACCGTGCGCAAATCGTTCGAGCCGAGATACAAGCCTCGCAAACCCTTATGCTGGTAGATGCCCTGAGGCCACTCGCGCAAACAACGCTCTCCCTTCTCGTTGCGCTGGCTACGCACCGCCAACACGGTCAAGCCCTCGGCATCAAGCGGGCTAAATGGGAACGCCTCGAAACGGTTGAACGACAAATCCACACCATAGAGATACGGCATATTACCCGCGTGAAAATCCTTTGGCAACCTCTTCAAACGGTTATATGAGAAGTCAAACGAGAAGTGATTTACAGCCTTCTCGTGAGAGAAACATCCCTCCTCAATCTCCTCTATCTGACAAGCACTAACCACCAAATACTCAAAAATGGAGTTCGAGTCGGCAAGTGCCTTAGGATACCTCTTCAATGGGTTTAACGAGAGTGTCAAAGTCTTGACATTTATACCCTTATAGCTGCCATCCTTCTCGCCTTCGCAGATTATGCCCTCGGCGTTGTTGCCTATCTGATTACCAGCAAAGCTCACCGAGGTCATATTAAACTTGCTCTTGGCGTTGAAGATATTAGGTATCATTGTGAGCCTATTGTAATTCACCGAGAAGGTCTCAACATCGTCATATCCGCAGAAGTAACCCTCGGCGTCGTGTGGGAGATAGTCGATTTGGTTGTTGTCGAGATACAACTGCGTAAATGCCACATCTTTACCAAGAGGCTCCACAGTCGAAATCTTGTTGAATGCCAAATCCAACAATCCAATAGCCTCCAAGCCGCCCTCGTTCTCGGTTGCACCTGCACCGAACATCTCCTTGGTGAGTTTTGTGAGATTGTTCTCGCGAGCGTAGAGAATCTCGATACTCTTGCGCGACTTACCACGAGCCAAAGCTGTAAAGCCCTTATCCATCTCCTCGCCCGACCACTGTTTGTTGTTCGAGATATTCACCGAGCGCAACATTGGCAACTCGGCAATAACCATTGGGAACTCCATCATCTTTGGGCAGTTGTATATCTCCAACGAAGAGAGCGACACTAACTGCGCAATCTCGGCTGGCAACTCCGTGATGGTTGAGTTTGCAATATTGAGTATTTCGAGCTTTGTCAATTTGCCAATCTCGGCTGGCAACTTCGTAAGACCATTCTTCAAAACGCCATGATTCATATCATACTTACGAATAGTCTGCGCGCCACTCTTTCTATCAATTATATCCGACTCCTTGCCCCCCTGCTCATAAAGCGCGATTGCAGGCGAGGTCAAGCCCTTCTCCATCAATGCGCGAGCGCAAGGCTCCGACATCTGAATGGCTGGATGTATCGAGCGAAGATATGCTCGCTGATCATCAAAGAGGTTACGCTCGCGCTCTGCCAACGAACGGGAGAGGTCAAGCGAAGGGTCGTACATGATATTTGTATCGTTGTGAGTACCGAGATACAACTCAATCAACTCGGTAAGCTGCCCAATCGCTGGAGACATTTCGCCTCGGAAACCAAAACCGCTTAAATCGATGCGAGCAATGCGACCATTCGAGTGAACCTGCACACCAGGCTGCTCACACCACAAATCGACATCCTTGTTGAAGTTCCAATTCGTTCCGCGCTGATAGTTCTCGCCATCGTAGCACCAATTCTCGCCATCGAGGCTCTTCCAAATCTCGTAGAGAGCGTAGCAATCCTTGATGTAGGCATCCGCCTCGTAGAGAGAAATCTTAACCTTTGTCTTGGTAACTATATTATCCTCAACACTGAACTCGGTCAAGGCAGGGCTGTCATTAACCTCCAACACAGCAGTTGCCGAGTTCTTGCTCTTCGTCGTATAAGAGACCACACGATAGGTGTCCGCCTCAAGCGAAAGAAGCGTATCACACACTATCGAAGAGGTCTTCCAACCGTGCTTATCGCTCTGGTCGTTATCCTCGTCGAAGTGCTGCGAGAACTTTGCAGGCAAATTCTCGAAAACGATAGCATTGCCGATAGGGGCATTATTACGCACCCTCTTCACGGCGATATCTATATATTTTATCTCGTCGAAGGTGTACTCACGAACCTTCTCGCCACGAGTAGTGCGTGTTCCCTCAAATGAGGATAAATCCTTCACAAGAGTGAACTGCACCTTGCCACGAGGCACAACATTCACCGTAACATCGTGCTGCGTCAAACCTCCTGCAACAACCGTAAACTCGCGCTTGGAGTTTGGCGCACTACGATACAGCACATTATCCAACGCATCGAAAAGGGTAATCATACCCAAGCGATACTCCCCTGCAAGCAACTTCAACTTATCGCTACGCAGACCGAACTCCGCAGCCTCGCTATCCGCAGCCGAGAGGACCAAACTCTGTCGTATTGCACGATTATTCTCGTCGGTAAGGTTTACCTCTATCTTGCACGCCTCCGACAAGTAGTCGAGCTGCGCCTCATCATCCGCACGCGACGACTTTGTCGCAGGCGTATAGGAGCACTCCTTGTAGAGTTTGAACTGAACATATCCGTACTCGCGCTCGGTCAAATCAACCGCGCTATCCGCAGCACAACTCTGCGCAAATAGTGCCGCCACCGCTGCCACGAATATGCTTAATTTCCAAAGTTTCATCTTATATAAAAGCTAATCTTGTTTCTGTTTTATCATCTATATCGTTGTTTAGAGGCGGATTGCACCACCACCCTACAACATCTCCAGACATCTATTCTGCCTCTGGAGCCCACGCGAAGATAACGGTAATGGTGTACTCCTTTGCACCCTCCGAGTTCGTAGCTCCCACCGACAAGTTATTCGTGCGCACCAAGCCATCAACCGTTGCGCCCTCTGCTAAAGTGGTGTAGTAGACACCTGCAACATCGCTCTCCACCAACTTAATATTTTCGGCTGAGTAGCCACCTCCCATGAAACCCGAAATCTTAAGGCTCGCAGCCTTTGTATTCTCTCCAAGGAGATCAACCGTCGGGAGTGTCAAGGTATATGCAGTACCCTCACCAACAAAGGTAACACCCTTTGCCGCAGCCTCCTCAGGATAAGCCAACTCGATAGCAGGCTGTACAGGAGCAACAGCCGCAGGATCGTAGATGAAGTAGACCGAAACCAAAGCGTCGCCATTCTCGTCCTCCAAATTGACATACGCCTCATAGCCCACGCCCTCGGTAAGTACAGCGTCTGAGCTGTCGTAGATCATCTCCAAGCTAAACTTCTCTCTCTTTGCTCCAAATCTACGCAACGAGAGCCAAGTGCAATCCTCCGAGATAGGAGCAAACTCGCCGTCGGCAGAGCTCTTTGCATAGACAACATAGTTGTAGAGCAAATCCAAGTCGTGCGTCACAACAAAGTCGCCATACTTCGCATCCGAGCGATTGAGATATCGCACCGTATAGGTGTTTGCAGCCGAAGCGAAAGGGCCATTCTCAGGGTGACCACCCTCCTCGAATGTCGATTGTACAACATCCTCCATTCCAGTAGGTGCGCTACCCGTAACGGTAATCTTATACGGCAACTTCAACACGGTCAATGTTGCAATATTCTGAGTATACTCACGGATTGTCATCTCCACATTTATGACAAAGTCCTTCGCGTAGCTCATAATACCCTCACGAACATTTACCACGATGGTATGCTCGCCAGCCTCTCCATAGAACTGATTGTCGGTCACTCCTTGGTAGGTAAGTGTTGCATAGACCTGCGACTCGGCAGGGAGCGACACCGACCACGACTCCGATACGGTAAAGGCGAACTCGTACGACTCGCCCGACTCGGCAGTAATGCTCTGCGCCTCAGGGAATGTTGGGGCAGCAGGTGTATTGTTCTTGTCCGATGGATTACAAGCAGCGAACAACATCGTTGCCACGCTTAAAATAGCTAAAATCTTCTTCATATCTATATCTTTTTTTTATTATTCTCACTCTCAATTTACTCCTTGCTCGAAGCTACAAGCCTTCACGCATAATCTCCTCTGCCTCCTCGTCTGATATCCACTCAAGGATGTTGTAGAAGTAGCCCATATAACCAATCGTGGTCGAGAAGTCCTTGACATACATCAACACCCACAACTGTGCAAACTTCTGACACGAGTTGAACGACGATGGCTGATCGGCTCGCGGACTGTGTGTAGCCAAAATCTTTCCGTCGCCATACTGATAGCCAAAGACCATAAACTCCTCGCCAATAACCTGATCGTTCTGCATCTTCAATATCGGTTGTGCAGGATCTGCCGTATCGAAGGTTAGCAATACATCGAATCCATCGTAGAACATATCATCCATAACGATGGTATTCTCCATGCTCTTGTGCTTGTAGCACCTTATCAAGCGGCTATACGAAGTGTTTGTTCCAGGATAGCTATACAACAATAGCGATGTCAGCAAGCAATACTTTGGTTTCTGCTCAGTACCGCCCCACTCGTTGATATCGAATGGGCAAGACTTATACATCACAACCTTCGTACGGTTATATTCAGGGTACAAATCCCACTTCAACTCGTCACGCATAACCAACTGCAAGGTGAAACCAAGCGAGTCTGTAGGCTCGATATTTTCGTAGTTGCCATAGACCTCAACATTGGTTGAGAGCTTGCCCGCAGGAATTGTAATCGTATTCGAGCCAAGACGATAGTGGTGTCCCTCGATGGCATTGCTCCCCTTGTCGATAATCTCTACTGCGTAGGTACGATCATAATCGCGAGTTACGGTCGAGGATACCTCCACGCCAAATGGTCTACCATCCTCCACAACCATGTGCGTAGAGAGCGTATCCGAGAACATCAGATACTCGCGGTCATCGTAGATCGTATATTGCTCGGTGCAGGCAACAATACCCACCGCAGCCACGACCACCAATACTATATTAATAAATCTCTTCATAATCTACACTTTTAATAGCCCTCATTCTGTTGAATCTTCGAGCCTGGAGCCTCAATCTCGTGACGAGGAATAGGCCAAACATACATATAGTCGTCGGCAGCCCTCTTTATGGTGCTACCCTCAATCAACGAGTTTGTCTGCGGCGTACGCTCAAAGCCCCTGCCGTTGTTGTAGAGCTTGCCCCAACGCTTCAAATCCTGCAAACGGAAACCCTCCATATACAACTCGCGAACACGCTCCTCGGCAATGTGCTGCATAAAGTTCGCCTCCGATACGCTCATTGCACCTGAGCCTGAACGGAATCGGCTCTCGCGCAACTTGGTCAAGTCCTGCGAAGCGGCAGCATAGTTCGGATTCTCCTTGCGGCAATACGCCTCGGCGCGAATCAAGTACTGCTCCGCCAAGCGGAATGGCTTTGGCATCGAAACATGATAGAGCTGATAGGAGTTGATAAAATCTCCGTTGCCGTGATACTTCACCAAGAGTGGCCACACAAGCTTGTGCGCATATCCCGTCTGCATCTCATAGAAGTATGCGTTATAGCGGTTATCGTTCTGCACATAGAGATTCAACACCCACTGCGCAGGGACATAGTCAGGATAGTAATAGACATAGTCATTCGTGAAGTTCAAGAAGGCTGAACCAATTCTTGCACCTGGCGACTGCGGAGTCAATCGTACTCGCCAAATAATCTCGGTTGCAAGGTCGTAGTTCCACATATATTGGAAGTAGCTCTGCCCATCAATATATGTTGTATTTGCCGACGAAAGCGCAAATGCCTTATTCTCGATAAGGCGAGTCGAGTACTCTATCGCCTTCTCCCAATCCTGCATATAGAGTGCTACACGAGCGTGCAGAGCCTCCGCCATAGCCTTCGTTGCGTAGTCCGACGAATAGCCATCGTAGTCGCTATCGAGTAGCTCCTCCGCCTTTGCCAAATCCTCCAGCACGAACTGATACGAGTCGTACAACGAAGCACGCACCGCCTCCTCGCTGCCCGAATAACGCTTGCGCAACACAACGCCCAACTCCTCCTTTGCCGTAGCTGGATCGTAAGCCTTACAGTAGAACTTTATCAACTCCGAGTATGCCAAAGCTCGCAATGTATACACCTCGCCCGTGTAGAAGTCGAGGCTTGTAAGCTTCGTATCGTCGGTTGTATTAGCCTTCACTACACCCACCTTCTCAAGGAAGAAGTTGCAGTTCGAAATCACGCTATTAAGACCTGCATAGACACTCTCAACCTCCGAAGTGGTCGAACGAATCTGCCACAACCAGAACGAGCCATATTGGTTGCTGTAACCATCCACTGCATAGACCATATCGGTCTGAATATCGGGAAGGAGCGTGATATAACCGTTGTAGAGCGCACCACTCTTAAACAACGAGTAGATGCCCGTAACAAACTGCTCTGCATCCTCGAAGGTCTGCATCGCCTCTCCCTCAGGTATTGCCGACTCTGGATACTTCTCTAAACACGATGTCGCCGAAACGAGGGCAACCACCGCAACAATACCAATCTTTATATTTTGAATTAAACTCTTCATCATAGCCGTTAGAATGTTATATCAAGTCCGAATGTATATTGACGAGCCATAGGGTACTGCGCCTGATATACATTTGCAGTACTCTCAGGATCGAGTCCTGAGAACTTGGTAAAGGTAAGTGGGTTCTGCACCTGTGCATATATACGCAAGCCCTGGAACACCCTGCTCTTCTTCATAAGCGACTGCGGGAACGAATACGAAAGCATCACATTCTTCAGACGCAAGAACGAAGCATCCTCCAACAGACGGCTATCGAACTCGGTATATACTCCGTGACGCGGAATATCGGTAATATCTCCCGGTTGCTTCCAGCGGTCAAGCAGTCGAGCCGATTGGTTATAGTCCATAAATCGACCATTCGACTCGTCGAAATAGCGGTCATTATTCACCATCCAACGATCTGCAACCCACGCAAACTGCGCACTGAGGGCGATACCCTTCCACGACAATGCCGTACCAAAACCTCCCTGCCAAGGGGCGATATAGCTCTTTCCGACAAGCACCTTATCCTCATCGCGCAACTCGTTTGTGATTTCGCCATCCTTGGTGTACCACAAGGCATCACCATTTGCAGGATTCACACCTGCATAGCGATTGATGTAGAACTCGCCAAGCGGATGACCTACAACAAGTTTTGTATTCGTATTTGCCAACTCATACTCCTGAACGCCATTATACAACTCGGTGATGCGGTTGCGGTTGTACGAGAAGTTGGCATTCACTGTCCACAAGAAATCCTTTGCCTGAATGAGTGTACCCTGAAGATTAACCTCGACGCCGACATTTGTCATCGAGCCGACATTATCCCACTTGTAGCCGTAGCCCGAAGTCGAGTATGGAAGCGGCACCTGCATCAACATATCCGAGGTGCGCTTATAGTAGACTTCGGCATCCACAGTCAAACGGTGCCAAAAACCGAAATGCAATGCAAGGTTTGAGGTCCACGGACGCTCCCAACGCAACGACTCATTACCTGGCTGCACCAAAATCACTCCTGCATCGCCACCATAATCCACACCTCCACCAACGAGGGCAAGATGCTCGTAGTTAGGAATCGACGAGTTACCCGAAGTACCTGTCGAGAGAGAGATTTGTGCGTGGGTAAGCCAACGGCGCGCAGACTCCATAAACGCCTCGTCGCGCAGACTCCACATAAAGCCCAACGACCAGAAACCAGCCCAGCGATTCCTCTTTCCGAAACGCGAAGAGCCATCGGCACGCACCGAGAACTCCGCGAAGTAGCGGTTATCATAGTTGTACTCGCCACGACCAAAGAACGACAAGAAGCCGTAGTCCGAATCGGTTGTGTCGCTCCACGATGTTACGCGCGTACCCGACGAAACATTTGTCAGCAAATCATTGTTCTGTCCCTCCGAAAGCACACTGAACGCCTCGTAGTGGTAGGATATACCCTCTTGTCCTACGAGGAAGTTGAAGTTGTGCTTGTAGCCCTTCGAGAAGCGATAGTTTATCGTATTGGTCACCGTAAGTGAGCCTCCATCAGTAGACGAGCGCGATGCAGAGCCCTGTCCCTGATTCGGGAGGTAGCTTGGATAGGAGACTCCAAAGCCCGTCGTATGCGCATAATCCACAGCAAGTTGCGAGCGCAACGACAACCCCTCAATAGGTGTAGCCTCGGCAAAGAATGTCGAGAGCAGTTTATACTTCTTGAATGTTACTGGGTTATTCTTCTGCCACTCGATAGGGTTTTGTCCTATGCCTTTCCACGAGCCATCGTTAATCGAAGCCAACGAGCCATCCGCCTTATATGGCGAGTAGTATGGCAACATAAATCGCGCAGCCGAGATTGGTGTTACAAGGGTATATGAACCCTCGTCAGCCTGCTCAATCTGCTGATAGTTGAACATTGTATTTGTTCCAATCTTGAGCCATCGTGCAGCCTTGCGCTCCAAGTTAGCACGGAACGAGAATCGAGCAAAGCCTGAGCCGAGAGCCGTTCCCTCTTGGTTGTAATAACCACCCGAAACATAGTACGAAGTCTTTTCGTCAGCTCCCGAAATCGACAACTCATAGTTCTGCAACAGTGCAGCCTTCTTATACACCTCGTCAAGCCAACGCACATCGGTCTTGCTCAACAAGTCATAATCCTTTCCTTCGGTAAGTCCAACCTCCTTCTCGTACTGGATACGCTCTGCCGTATTCATCAAATCCCAATTATCTCCTGCAACCTCCGAGAATCCGAGTTGCATTCGATAATCGATGCGAGGACGATCAGCCTTTGCTCCACGCTTCGTCGTGATAACAATCACACCATTCGCAGCACGCGCACCATAGATAGAGGTCGATGCCGCATCCTTCAACACCGACATCGACTCGATATCGGCAGGATTGATGGTGTTGAAATCGCTACTCTCGATAGGTACTCCATCCAAGATATAGAGTGGAGCTGTACCCGAATTGATTGAGTTCACGCCACGAATAGTCATCGTTGCCGATGCACTTGGCTCTCCAGTCGAAGATAGCACCGACAAACCAGCCACCTGTCCCTGCAACGCCTGATCAAACGCAGCGGTCGGAGTATCGGTGATATTCTCCATCTCAACAGCCGATACGGAGCCTGCAACAGTGCCCTTCTTTCGAACACCGTAGGCGATAACCACTACATCGTCGATAGACTCGGTGTCGCTCTGCATAACAAGATTATAGGTAACCTTGCTACTGCCCGACGGCACCACCCACTCTACCGAGCGATAGCCCAAATAAGAGAATGAAAGTTTTGTACCCGCCTCGACTTTAATGGAGTAAGTTCCATCAAGCAGCGTCGTAACACCCTGCATCTTTTCGGTGACGACAGCTACTCCTATCAGTGGTAATTTATCCTCTGCCGAGGTAACAACACCACTCACGGTAACGAGTGAGCCACCCTGCGCAAAAGCAAGATTAGGCACCATCGCAAACACGAGGAGCAGACAGGTTAGTAATGAATTAAAATTTCTTCTTAACATAGCGCGGCAAAGGTAGCAATTTACTTTGTAAATGACAAAAAAGTTCAGGCAAAAATTAGCCTATTTCAATTTGCATATATATGCAAATATTCTCACCCCCTATATTAAGTGCTTTTACGCGCTATTTTTCGCCCTATTTTTGCTCTATTTGAAGAGGAAAAATTAGACGAAGAGAAAGTAAATTTGTCAATTCGGGAAATTTTGCTTATCTTTGTAAAAACATACGCATATATCACTTCAATATTATGACAGGAGATTCTTATAGCGACATTCGTCCCTACAACGACGATGAGATACCTGCTGCGTTGGAGCGAATCGTGAACGATCCGTTCTTTGTGCCAGCGGTAAACTTTGCCTTCCCTGATGCCGATATGGAGCGAATCAGAGAGGTAGTTCGCACTTGCAAAACGGTAGACCAGATGCAGGAGCGCGTAATGTTCAGCATTATCCGACGCATAATCGAGTCCACAATTGACAACTTCACATCCACAGGTATAGAGAACATCGAGAAGAACAAAGGTTATCTCTATATCTCAAACCACCGCGATATTACGCTCGACTCATTGCTACTGCAATACACGCTCTTTACCAATGGGTTATCAACAACTGCCACAACCCTTGGCGACAACCTTTTGCGCTCGCAGTTCATTATTGACATCTGCCGCATCAACCGTGCTGTTCGCGTAATTCGCAAGACTGATGACATCTCTCCACGCGAATTTTTACAGAACTCGCAACACCTCGCAGAGTATATCCGCTGGTATATCTCGCAGGGCAAGTCGATGTGGATTTCGCAGCGCAACGGACGCACTAAGGATGGCGTTGATGCCACCGACCAAGGCGTGCTGAAGATGGTTAGTTTGAGTGGCCCAAGCGACTTCGTTGAAAACTTCAGCGAGTTGAGCATTGCCCCAATCGCAATTTCGTACCAATACGAGCCTTGCGATATTAAAAAGACAATCGAAACGGTTGTTAATATGACAGGTGGAACCTATCAAAAGGGCAAGAACGAGGATGTAAACAGCATTCTTTACGGTATTCGTATGCCAAAGGGCGATGTAAACATCTCAATATGTGAGCCTATCACTCGCAAAGAGTTGGAGGAGTGCGGCGAATTGCCAAAGGCTGAGGCGTACAAGTTGTTGAAAGAGATTATCGACAACCGTATCTACAAGAACTACAAGTTGCACGACACCAACTATATAGCTCACGACATTCTCCATCGCAGCAAGCAGTATGCCGAGTACTACACCCCTGCGGCAGTCAAGAAGTTCAAGGGGCGTATGGCGTATGCCGAGGCGCGATTTATGGAGTACGGTCTCGACCTCAAAACTGCACGAAAGGTCTATCTCGGAATCTATGCCGGACCGGTAGACACCAAAATATGGCAGTAAAAACGGGGGGGGAGTAATATAACAAGAGTTGAGAACTAATCTCGACTCTTTTTCTTTAGGGTAGCGAACGAAAGTATATGCCACGATATTCCCACTGCGAGCAGGAACATCAATAGTTGCGCCCACCACCACTCATTAACCACTGCAAGGATGCAGTAACCTATTGTGAGCCAGACAAGTGAAACCGAGATAATCTTCACTCGCAACGGAATGGCACGATGTTCGCGGAAGTTGCGTATATACTCGCCAAAGATTTTGTGGTTGAGTAGCCAATTGTAGAGTGCAGGCGAAGCCTTCAACCACACCGCAGCCGAGAGGAGCAGAAAGGGAGTAGTGGGTAGCAGCGGAAGAAACATACCCGTCACGCCCAACGCAAGCGAAATAGAGCCTATTATGATTAAAAATATCCTCATTGCGGGAACAAATGTACAAATTATTCGTATATTTGTAGAGCAAACGGGACAAATTAAATACAAAATAGAACTATATGGAGAAGATTGGTATTGCTTGCGACCACGCAGGCTATGATTTGAAGGAGTTTTTGACGGGATACCTCTCGGCAAAGGGTTTCGAGGTCTTTGACTTTGGCTGTCACTCGGAGGAGAGTTGCGACTACCCCGACTACGCTCACCCTATGGCGGAGGCTCTCGAAAATGGCGAGTTTCCTCGCGCTGTCGGCATCTGCGGATCGGGCGAAGGTATGGCGATAACTCTGAATAAACACGCTAAAATTCGCGCATCATTATGCTGGTTACCTGAGATTGCTCATTTGACTCGCCAGCACAATGACAGCAATGTTTTGGTACTGCCTGCACGCTTCATCTCGAACGAGGAGGCCGTAGCTATTCTCGACGAGTGGCTCACCACAGAGTTCGAGGGTGGTCGTCACGAGCGTCGCGTAGCAAAGATTACAGAGTTTTAGCAGTTGCGTTGTAAAATAAAAAAAGTAGAGTCAGGCTTCTCTGACTCTACTTTTTTTTATTGGGGTAATGATGCCAAAAGCGCAGCATACTAAATGGTATGTGAGTATTTTGGCGTCCGACACACTCGTGCAAAAAGAACTCATCAGGACGATTTTTTATTTTGAAGCGCGCTTACGATCTACCTCATTGAGAAGAATCTTGCGCAAGCGCATCGACTTCGGCGTAACCTCAACATATTCGTCCTCCTTGATATACTCCAACGCCTCCTCCAACGAGAAGATTTTTGGCGGAACGATAACAGCCTTATCATCCGAGCCTGAAGCACGCATATTGGTAAGCTGCTTTGCCTTGCAAACATTTACGGTGATGTCGTTGCTGCGAGTATGTTCGCCAATAACCTGTCCCATATAGACCTCCTCCATAGGAGAGATAAAGAAGCGACCTCTATCTTGTAGTTTATCAATCGAATAGGCGTACGCCATACCCGTTTCGGAGGCGATAATTGAGCCGTTTGAGCGCATATCAATATCGCCCATATATGGCTCAAATGCGCGCAAGCGGTGCGACATAATAGCCTCGCCCGCAGTTGCCGTAAGCATATTCGAGCGCAAACCGATAATACCACGCGAAGGGATATCAAATTCGAGTCGGGTACGACCATTTGCCGACTCCATATTTGTCAGCGTTCCCTTTCTGCGTGTCGAGAGTTCGATAACCGTACCAGCAACCTCGTCAGGGCAATCGATAGTCATCTCCTCGACAGGCTCGCACTTCACGCCGTCAATCTCCTTAATAATAACCTTTGGCTGTCCGACCTGCAACTCGTAGCCCTCACGGCGCATCGTCTCAATCAACACCGAGAGGTGCAACACGCCACGACCATAGACCACAAACGAATCGGCATTCTGTCCCTGCTCCACACGCAATGCAAGGTTTCGTTCCAACTCGCTATCAAGGCGATCCTTGATGTGGCGAGAGGTTACATACTTGCCATCCTTACCGAAGAAAGGCGAGTTATTAATCGTGAAGAGCATCGACATCGTCGGCTCGTCAATCTTGATTGGTGGCAGCGGCTCAGGATTCTCGAAATCGCAAATTGTATCGCCAATCTCGAAGCCCTCAATTCCCACGAGTGCGCAAATCTCGCCACACTCCACCTTATCGACCTTCTTCTTGCCAAGTCCATCAAAGACCATCAAGTCCTTGATTTTCGTCTTAACAAGCGTCTTGCCATCGCGCTTTGCAAGCGTCACATTCTGACCATTTACCAACTCGCCACGAGTGAGTTTTCCCACCGCGATACGACCGATATAGGATGAGTATTCGAGCGAGGTTACGAGCAGCTGCGGAGTTCCCTCGCTGACCGCTGGAGCTGGAATCTCATCAATAATAGCATCCAGCAGCGGCACGATACTATCGGTCTTTTCGTTCCACTTATGCGACATCCAGCCCTGCTTTGCCGAGCCGTAGATGGTCTTATAATCTAACTGCTCCTCGGTAGCATCGAGCGTAAACATAAGGTCGAAAACCTGCTCATTGACCACCTCAGGACGGCAATTCGGCTTATCAACTTTATTGATTACAACGATAGGCTTCTTGCCGAGCGAGAGAGCCTTCTGAAGCACGAATCGTGTCTGTGGCATTGTGCCCTCAAAGGCATCGACCAGCAACAGAACGCCATCGCACATATTCAGCACACGCTCCACCTCGCCACCAAAGTCGGCGTGACCTGGGGTATCGATAATATTGATTTTGTAATCTTTGTAGACTACCGAAACATTCTTCGAAAGAATTGTGATACCACGCTCTCGCTCCAAATCGTTGTTATCGAGAACGAGATCGCCCGTTTTCGAAGGTTCGCGGAGAAGATTTCCCGCCAAAATCATCTTATCGACCAGCGTTGTCTTACCGTGATCGACATGGGCTATGATTGCAATATTGCGTAATTTTTGCATACGACTGCGATGTTTTTTACCTAAATAACGCGCAAAATTACTAAATTTAATCGGAAAATTACTAAATTTGTGAAACTAATCACTCGAAAATTTATGACAAAAGAGATAGAGGTAACAGGCGGAAGCCGTGTATATATAGGTGGTGCTGAGGAGTTATTGCAACAGTTGCTCCCCAAAAAACGAGTAATCGTAATCTCGGACAGCAATATCGACCGCACTCACCACGACCTTATAGCTCCGTACGAACATATCCTTATCGGACAAGGCGAGCAGGCAAAGAGCCTTGCTACATTGGAGAGCATCTATCGCCAATTGATTGATATGGGAGCAGACCGTTCAACTTTTATCCTCGGCATAGGCGGAGGTATCGTCACCGATGTTGCAGGATTTGTAGCATCGACCTATATGCGAGGTGTAGAGTTCGGTTTTGTTACCACCACCTTGCTCGGAGCGGTCGACGCATCTGTAGGAGGAAAGAATGGTGTAAATATAGGCGGATTCAAGAATATGATTGGAGTCTTTTCGCAGCCACGATTCGTCGTTTGCGATGCCGCACTGCTCGCAACTCTCCCACCACGAGAGTTCCGCGCTGGCTTGGCGGAGGTTATCAAAACCGCCATCCTCGGAGATGCCGAACTTTTCGCTATTTTGGAGAACGCCTCTTTCGACACTCTCCGCAACAATAAAGCTCTACTCGATGATGTTATCAATAGATGCGTACGCGTCAAATCGTCGGTTGTAGCTGAAGATGAGCGCGAGGGAGGTCGTCGTCGCATTCTCAACCTCGGACACACCATCGCCCACGCCATCGAAAAGTCATCAAACAAGTTGAATCATGGCGAGGCTGTAGCTGTAGGTCTGTACCACATAACCCACTCTGCACTCGCGCAGGGGCTTATTTGGGAGGGAGATGCCAATCGAATCTTCGCACTAATCGAGCAGTACGGTTTCGACACTACCCTGCCTATTGAGCGCAAGCAGTTATTAGATGCTATCAAGGGGGACAAAAAGCGTACTGGCGACTCGCTGCACATCATTGTACCTATGGCAATAGGCAGAGTTGCAGACCGCTTGTATTCGTTCGAGAGGTTGAGTGAAATTCTCTAAAATTTCAGTGCATCGAGTTTGGACTGTATATCTCCGAGTGGGTCTTGCGGCACATCAATCGTCTTGTTGCGACGCTTCGAACCTCCGAGATTGCGGAGATTGTAGGTAAAGCGTACCAAATAGGTGCGACCAAGCACCGAATTGTAACGCAACTGCGAATAGGTCGCTATAACATATCGACCAAACGAAGTGTTCTTATTCAACACATCATTCACGCAGAGTTCCACCTCACCAAGCTGATTCAGCACCTTCTTTCCAATTGAGATGTTCCACAAAGTGAAGTTGTCGTCGAAATTGTGGGTAAAGACCTTGAAGTGGGTAAAGTTCAAAGAGGAGGTTATGGTAAATCCCAATGGCAACACCGCCTTAATATTGGCGCGAACATACTGCATAAAGTATTGATTGTTGAAGCCCGAAATAGTACTGTCGTTGTAGGCATAATTACCTCGCCAAGTGACCATAAAATCGACATTCTCCGAGATGTTACTACCCAGAGTGACCTGCGCATAGCCGTTGGCATTGTGCATCATCACATTTTCGCCTCGAGCAATAAACTTGTAGTCCTGCTCAGGATCAACAATCTCCTCTGGCTTCAAATCGGATGATACAACCTCCATCGGAATATCCGAGTAAGTACCACCCAAGACTATATTCAAATTTGAGCGTAGATACTTCAACGGCAATCCCAACGAGGTACGGAACTCGTACGACCAATAGCCGTCGAGATTAACCTTCTGCGAGAGTTGAAGAGGGTTATAGTTGGCGTAGTGCCACTCCCCCTTGTCGTCGAGATAGTCTGGAAGTCTAATCTTTCCCGGCTCGTATGCAACCTTAAAGCCCACATAATCCTGCACATGTTGCACCTTCGCCATCATCATAAAGGTCGTTCCGAAGCGCGACGAGACATTCGTATATCGCACAAAGAAATTATGCTCTTGCGATGGTTTCAAATCGGGATTACCAACCGAGAGGTAGGAGCTGTTATTCACATTGTACATATCGTTCAAGTCCCAAATACCTGGCATTCGCAATCTCGAATTGAACGACGCTCGCATACTATGTTTATTATTAGCTGCAATATTCACGGTTGCATTGTAGAGGAATCGCTGATAGTGCGAACGCTTTACAGTTGGTGTTGCAAGCATTCTGCCCGGCACTCCAAAGTAGGTTACATCTGTGGTAAAATCGCGGAAACGCAGATTTATCGAAAACCAATTTCTACCCTTTCCGTAGCGCATACCAGCACTCGCCTCGTGATACCAATAGTCACTCGTATAAATCGAAGAACTCTTCGGCTTAATCTTCTCGTTTACAGCCTCATAGGTATCATCAGTCGTAAAATTGTAGATATCACGAAAACGCTTCTGATAATGTCCTTCGTACGAAGCGTTCAAAATCACCCACCTTCCGATGCGCTCACGGAATGTAGCTTGCAAATGCGCCTCGGCAGTGGTTTGACTTGTATTGTTAAGCGAATAGGAGTATTTACGCAGCGAATCAATGGGTTGCGTACCCGAATATGAGTTATATCTGCGCCAGCTATCATTTCCGTTGTATCGACCATTTGCCGAAATGAGCAAGACTCGACCTCGTTTCAAGAAGTTATAGTTATACTGCGCATTAATTGATGCATTGTGCGTTATGCTGCGTCCCTCATTGTAGCTCGGATAGTAGCGCGGCAGTGGTCTATCCTTCTCAGGCACCGACTCCGACCAACCACTTCTCATTGAGGTCGTATCCTGCCTATTTATCGAGAAATTATTTGTGTAAGAGTAGGTTGGAGTAATGAGAAGTCGCTGACGCTTCGCCACCTTCCACGACAAACGACCACGAAGGCGAAGATTCAGATTATTCGGATTTGCATATTGGTCGTAGTGGATGGTGTCCAACTTTGCAGGGGCATTATACCAACGATCTATCGCAAATTGATTCTCAGAATTGCTGTGATTAAAGAATATACTACCATCAAAACGCGCTCTTTTTCGCTGTCCCCACCTATCCGAGTAGTTCAACGCCAACAGCTCCGTTGCTGCAACTCCCGACTGACGATTTACCGAAAATGACGAAGAGGCATTTGAGCGATTGGTTGATCCCGACATAGAGATTCCCTCGTCGGAGAGATTCTGCTTATTGAGATTATTGACCAATGCCATAATCGCAATTCGGGTGTCATCGCGGAAGATATTTAACGCTCCACCCGTCGAGTATCTACCCTTCAGCCTATCCGTGTATTTGCCCAACTCCGAGCGCACGGGCGTTCTATCGCTTCCGATACCGCCCGCAGCGTGCATCTTTCCAAATTCGCTATGCGAGAGAGAACTCTTGGTCTTGATATTTATAACCTTACCTCCACGACCATCGTCTACACCCGTGATCTGTGATGCCTCACTCATACGGTTGTATATCTCGATACTCTCAACCGCCTGCGCAGGAATACTCTGCAAGACCTGCTGTACGCCTCCTCCAAAGAACTCCTCGCCATCGACATATATCTTCGTCACTGCCTCACCTTGCGCCTCAATCTTTCCGTTGTTGATGGATATACCAGGTAGTTTTCTTAGCAGATTCTCCAACTCCGCATCCGCCGTGACCTTAAACTGCGATGCCGTATATTTCAGTGTGTCGCCAATGATTGTTGCACGCGGCACAACAATCTCCTTGACCACAAGACCGACATTGATAGCCGCCTGTTTCATCGCCATATCGCCAAGGTTCACAGGCAGAGCATCAACCTTAAAACTTCGTTCGTAATCCTCATAACCGAGGAATGTAGAGGTGAGTTTATACTCTCCGCGCGGAAGTGGCGGAGTCTTGAAATAGCCACCATAACCGGTGGTGTAGTGTCGTCGAAATAGCGAGTCGCGCGGTGTTGTAATTTCGATAATTGCACCAACCACGCCCTCTTTAGATTCCAAATCAAAAAATCGTCCACTAATAATAGCACTCTGTCCCCACGCCACAAGGCATGAGAAAAATGCGACAAAGAGGGTTAATAGACGACGCATAACTCTTTTTTGGGCTATTAGCAGTTAGCCATTAGCCATTGGCTTAAATTTTCGACTTATATATCAAGACAAAGTTAAGAATAAAAAGTTAAATTACAAAATGTAAATATTTCAGTTAAAAGTTAGGAGTTAAAATAATTCTCAATTCTCAATTCTTAATTCTTAATTCTTAATTTAGCTAATGGCTAACGGCTAATAGCCAAAAAAGCTGTGTCCCGAAAATCTCGGGACACAGCTTTTTAACGCCATTGGGCAACTATTAGTCCTCCAACTTTGCGCACAAGAACTCGCGGTTGAGGCGAGCGATGTGAGCAATGCTGATCTGCTTTGGACACTCTGCCTGGCAAGCACCTGTATTGGTACAGTTACCAAAGCCGAGCTCATCCATCTTTGCAACCATAGCCTTTGCACGGCGTGCGCCCTCAACGCGACCCTGTGGCAACTTCGCAAGCGAAGATACACGAGCCGCAACGAACAACATAGCTGAGCCATTCTTACAAGTTGCAGCACAAGCACCACAACCTACGCAAGCAGCAGCATCCATAGACTCGTCAGCATCTGCCTTCGGAATTGGAATAGCGTTTCCGTCAGGTACCGAGTTAGTACGAACCGAAACGAAACCTCCCGCCTGAAGAATCTGATCGTAAGCACCACGATTTACTACGAGGTCCTTAATTACAGGAAATGCAGCCGAACGCCAAGGCTCAACGGTGATAGTAGCACCATCCTTGAACTGACGCATATAGATCTGACAAGTGGTAACAGCCTGCGATGGGCCGTGTGCGTGACCGTCGATGTGCAACGAACACATACCGCAGATACCCTCGCGGCAGTCGTGGTCAAATGCTACAGGCTCCTCGCCTTTGTGTACGAGGTCATTGTTCAAAATATCGAGCATTTCGAGGAACGAGGTATCCGAAGATACATTCTCTACCTTATACTCCTTGAATGCGCCCTTCGATTTAGCGTCTTTCTGACGCCATATTTTCAATGTGAAATTCATAATTCAAATTCTAAATATTAAACGCCAAAAAATTAATCTTTGTAGTTACGCTGTGCGCGGTGAGTAAACTCATAGTCGAGCGACTCCTTAGTAAGTTCAGGGGCAACATCCTCGCCCTTGTACTCCCAAACAGCTGCATACGAGAACTCCTCGTCATGACGAAGTGCCTCACCCTCCTCGGTCTGATGCTCCGAACGGAAGTGACCACCGCACGACTCCTCACGATTGAGAGCGTCGCGTGCCATCAACTCTCCAAGCTCAAGGAAATCAACCAAACGCAAAGCCTTCTCCAACTCAACATTGAACGAATCAGCTGTGCCGACAACCTTAACATCTGCCCAGAACTCCTTGCGCAAAGCCTGAATCTCAACGATAGCCTTCTCCAAAGACTCCTTTGTACGAGCCATACCCACATTGTCCCACATAATCAAACCGAGACGCTTGTGAATATCATCAACCGACTGCTTACCATTAATCGAGAGCAACTTCTCAATCTTAGCCTTAACAGCCTTCTCAGCCTCGTCGAATGCTGGAGTATCGGTCGAAACCTTCGGAGCCTGAATCTTCTTCGAGAGGTAGTCGCCAATAGTGTAAGGCAATACGAAGTAACCATCAGCCAAGCCCTGCATCAACGCCGAAGCACCGAGGCGGTTAGCACCGTGGTCAGAGAAGTTAGCCTCACCGATAGCATACAAACCAGGGATTGTAGTCATCAAGTTGTAATCAACCCAGATACCACCCATTGTGTAGTGAACAGCAGGGAATATCTGCATTGGCTCGTCGTATGGATTAACATCGGTAATCTCCTTATACATATCGAACAAGTTACCATAACGCTGCTTGATAACCTCCTTACCCAAACGCTCGATAGCGGTCTTGAAGTCGAGGAATACAGCCAAACCTGTCTCGTTTACACCGTAACCGGCATCGCAACGCTCCTTTGCAGCACGCGAAGCAACATCACGAGGTACCAAGTTACCGAATGCAGGGTAACGACGCTCCAAGTAGTAATCACGATCCTCCTCAGCAATCTGCGAAGGCTTCAAAGTACCCTTACGCAAAGCCTCAACATCCTCCAACTTCTTTGGTACCCAGATACGACCATCGTTACGCAACGACTCCGACATAAGAGTCAATTTCGACTGCTGTGTGCCGTGAACAGGGATACATGTTGGGTGAATCTGAGTGAAGCAAGGGTTTGCAAAACCTGCGCCCTTACGGTAGCACTGGAATGCTGCCGAGCCATTCGATGCCATAGCGTTGGTAGAGAGGAAGAATACATTTCCGTAACCACCAGTAGCGATAACTACGGCGTGAGCACCGTGGCGCTCGATCTCACCTGTTACGAGGTTACGAGCGATGATACCCTTAGCCTCGCCATCCTCAATGACGATATCGAGCATCTCGTGACGAGTGTACGACTTAACCGAGCCTGCAGCAATCTCCTTGTTCAATGCAGCGTAAGCACCGAGCAAGAGCTGCTGACCGGTCTGACCACGAGCGTAGAATGTACGCGACACCTGCGCACCACCGAACGAACGGTTAGCCAACAAACCACCATACTCACGAGCGAAAGGTACACCCTGAGCTACGCACTGGTCGATAATGAGGTTTGAAACCTCTGCCAAACGGTAAACATTAGCCTCACGAGCGCGGTAGTCGCCACCCTTGATTGTATCATAGAAGAGGCGATAAACCGAGTCGTTATCGTTCTGATAGTTCTTTGCTGCGTTGATACCGCCCTGAGCAGCGATAGAGTGCGCACGGCGTGGTGAATCCTGAATGCAGAACACCTTAACATTGTAGCCAAGCTCTCCGAGCGAAGCAGCTGCAGATGCACCACCAAGACCAGTACCTACAACGATAATATCCAACTTACGCTTGTTAGCTGGGCTAACAACCTTGATAGCCGCCTTGTGATTGCTCCACTTTTGAGCCAACTCACCAGCAGGAATTTTGGAATCTAATTTGAAAGCCATATTTTTATAAATTTTGTTATTTTTCTATATACTCAAATTGCTAATCCTGATTAACAAGCAGCGCAGCAAGGACATACGCTCTGGATGTAGAACCAAACTACAACAACTGCAAAACCTGCGAAGATAAGGGTTGCAACAATACCCGAAAGGCACTTCAAGCGTGGATACCAAGTGTCGTTAGCCCAACCTACAGTCTGCAACATCGACCATACACCGTGAGTGAGGTGCAACCACAAAGCTGCAAACCATACGAGGTAGAGAACAACATTGTACCACTGCGAGAATGTGTACTGAATAAGAGCTGCACCATCGGTTGGCGAGAGGCCGAGGTTGTTCTCGTGATGACCGAGAAGCTCAACCAACTGCATCTTCGCCCAGAAGTGCGAGAGGTGGAGCAAAAGACCGAGAATTACGATAACGCCCAAGAGGAGCATATTCTTCGATGCCCAGCTAACGCCCTTCTCTGTAACAGTTACAGCATAGCGCACATTACCACGAGCCTTACGATTCTGCCAAGTGAGCCAGAAAGCGTAGGCGAAGTGAACCAATACTCCGAGTGCCAAGACAGCAGTACCCACCAAAGCGTACCAATTAGCACCCAACATTGCGCAAATCCAGTTGTAAGCATCAGCCGAAAAGATTGCGGCGATGTTCATTGACATGTGGAAGAGAATGAAAAGCACGAGGAAACAACCCGAGATGCTCATCACCAATTTTCTTCCGAGAGATGAATTAGTTAAAAAACAGCCCATAATTTTAATTAAATTTAAGATTTGTGTATTTTTGTGAAAAGTTTTATGAAAATTTCGCCCTCAATATACTCTCTGTTTGCGGTATTGTCGCGCACACGCACGCATACCTAATTACAAAGTTACGAATTGTTTGCGAAATAACAACACTTTTTACTTTTTTTTTAACTTTTAGAGAGAAGTTTTTATGACTCCAACAGATAAACGAGCCTTGCGACGAGCAGTAAGGGGCGAAATTGCGAAGTTATCGCCCGAAGAGAGGAACTCTTTTTCCGCCCGCATCTTCGATAGAATAGAGCATCTGCCAGAGGTTGCCGAAGCATCGGTTATCGCTCTCTTTGCATCTTTACCCGACGAGCCGCAGATAGCGAAATGCATCGAACATCTCGCGCTTACCAAGCGAGTTGTACTGCCTCGCATCGAGGGCGACGAAATGGAGTTTTACGATATCTCTGAGGGGCTGCGTAAAGGGGCTTTTGGTATTATGGAGCCTATTGCTACAATGCCGATTGCTCCGAGCGCGATTGATGTGATGATAGTTCCGGGTGTAGCTTTTACACACGAAGGAGCGCGCCTTGGTCGCGGCAAGGGGTTTTATGATAAGTACCTGTCGCACAAAGATTTCCGTGCTTACACAATAGGAGTTTGCTACCCTTGTCAAATAGTCGATAATATCCCAACTGAGAAGCACGATAAAACTCTTGATAGAGTCGAGAACGGAGAAAGAAGTTAGTAGTGAGTAGAGAGGAGTTTTCAAATTGACAATTGACAATTGACAATTGACAATTAAAGGAATTTTTAATTTTTAATTCTTTCCGCGCACTCCTTACACTCCTTATACTCCTTAAATTCCTTAAAAAAGTTGCGCCTTGATAAGGGCAGGAGTTCTGAAAACAGCAGAAAACACCCTATAAAAACAATTTAATTTCTTGTCAGAAGTCGTGAGATGTGGTGTATCGCAAAAGAAAATGGAAAGCTACCAAAATGGTAACCTTCCATTCATTCAAAATCGTCAATGATTGAACTATTTTTGTGCGTTACGCAGTGGCGGAAAGCGGAGCATACTGAGCGTATGTGAGCATTTACGCCGCAAGTAAGGTGCAAAAAGAGTCAATCAGAACGATTTTCTTTCCATTCATTCAAATTGGAATTTAAGCAGATGGTTGCAAGGCAAACAAGGAGCCGAGTGCGCAGCATACTTGAGCGTATGTGAGCAACTCGGCTACCGAAGTTTAACGCAGCAAACGCTGCTTAAAAACAATTTTTAGAGGTTAGGATTGATAGTATGCCAATCCTCTAC
>SUZQ01000021.1 GCA_015059875.1 Rikenellaceae bacterium
GCTTTTCCTCCTCACGGCTCGGCAAAGTGTGTAAACACCCTTTGCTCTCGCTCCGTAGCGTCGGTTATGCTTGCCCTCAAAATGCTCATTTACGCCGAGTAAACTCCGCTTTTTCGGGCTTCGCAAGCCTTGAAATCCCTCTTGTTATACAACTTCTGACAAAAATGGGAGTGTCTAAAAACTTGTTAGACACTCCCTATCTGTGTTTTACCTCTCCGAGAGTGTGATTTTTGCACCGACGGGGCAGTGGTCGGATGGGAATAGAAGCTTGTCGCCAATCATATACCTATCGGTATAGACCTTGTGCGACGACACTTCGTACTTCAACTCGTTGCCACGAATATAGACATAATCGATTGTGTAACCTTTAGGCGTTTCGCGTACCTCTGCACCATTCATTGTGCCCGAAATCTCCGATTTCTCCTTTGCAATAGAGCGAGTATCGGTGAAGTGAGTACGAATAATTTGCGTATAAGGGCTATCTAATCGCGAGTTCATATCGCCAACGAAAATCACGACCTTGTTGTCCGGATTCATTCTCTTCTCGCGCTCTACAATCAGCTTTGCGCACTTCTCGTTAACCGACTTCATTAGTGGGCAGTGCGTCACCATAAAGATAAACTCCAAACCTGTCTTTTTGTCCTTAACGGTTGCGCTCATCACAAAACGCCAATGGCGAATCTTCTCCTCCCACGCCTTGCTCGGAGTGTCGGGAGTTGGCGAGAGCCAATAGACCTTTTTGTTGCTCACCTTGAAGCGGTCACTGCGCCAAACCATTCCGTTGGCGAGATTCTTCGTGTCCTCCTTGTCCGAAATCGAGGGATCGGGGCGTTGAAACCACCATTTGTACTTACCGCCCTTCTGCTTGACGAGCTTTGGCAGCTCCTCGCGCACGAGATTTCCGCCCTCCTGAACTCCGAAGATATCCCAATCGGAATCTACAATCAGTTGAGCTACAGCGTCGCGCGAATTTTCCCACAAACGCTCCTGCGGAGCCTTCTTCTCCTTGTTTACCAGGCTATTGCGCTGGCGGTTGCCCCACACATTGTATGTAGCGACATTCAACTCCATCGAACGCTTCTCCTCGTGGCGAGGTTTAGCATCCGCAGTGAATACAATAGCAACAGCCGCGAGAATCAGCAGCAGCTTTCTCATACTCAGAGTCGATTATTTGAGCTTCAAATTAACAACTACAGGGTTGTGGTCAGATGGATAGTGCTGCTCTCCAGCAATAGTGGCCTTATCGCGATTTACCTTGTAATCCTTAACCTCAATCTTGCCCTTCTCTGTCGAACGAACATAGATATGGTCGATACGGCGATTTGGAAGAGTAAAGTTCGCCTCTCTCTCGCCAGAGCCGTTGAATGTGCCGATTGTGCCACACTTATTCTCTGCAACAAGGAAGGCATCTTGGAAGTAACTGCACATATAGTTATGGAAGGTCTGACCAGGGCGTGCGTTCATATCGCCAACAACGATTGCTGGCAAGTTCTCGGTGTTGTAGTTCTTGTCGAACTCAACGAGCAGACGACCTGCGTGTCCGTTAGCAACCTTCTTGAGAGGGCCGTGTGTAGCCATAAAGTAGAACTTCTTGCCGCTCTTCTTGTGAGTCACCTCGGTTACGAGAGCTGCGCGGTAGTGACGCTTGCAATCCCAACCTTTCGACATCTCCTCAGGAGTTGGCGAGAAGTAGTAGATGTTTTGCTTTGACAGCTTAAACTTCTTCTTGTCGTAGAAAACGGCATTGCCCACAACATTCTTGTGACCTTCTGGATAGGTGTTTACCCACCAGAGTTTATACTTCTTGCCACCAGCCTTCTTTACGAGTTTCGCCAAGTCGTCACGGCAAACGCTTGTTACCTCCTGCATACCGATAAGGTCGCAGTCGAGTTTAACGATAAGTTCTGCAACTGCCTTCTTCGAGTTGTCCCAGTTGCGCGACTCGGTTGCGGCTCCCTTGCCAATTTGCCAACGGCGTGCGCTATGCGACCATACATTATACGATCCAATTCGAAGGTCAAGTTCATCTGTCTGTTTTGGTTTTGCATCTGCTGCAAAGGCGAGTAGGAGTGCTACCGCCAAAAGAGTTAGTTTTTTCATGTTGTACATTATTTAAGTGTTAAATCGACTATTACAGGGTTGTGATCCGATGGGTAGTGCATCTTTCCACCACAATTATACTTATCGCGGTTGACATGGTAGTTCTTTACAGTGATCTTGCCCTTGTTCGTCGAATGAACATAGATGTGGTCGATACGACGCTTCGGATTGGTGAAGCTTCTGTCGGTGCCCGCTGCGCTGTTGAATGTTCCGGGCTTGTCGCTATCCTTCTTCTCCGCTACGAGGAAAGAGTCCTCATAGTATTTGGTCATATTTTGATGGAAGCCATCTCCCGGATGGGCATTCATATCGCCCACTACGATAGTTGGCAAACCTTCGGTGTTGTACTTTTGGTCGAACTCGGTAAGGAGTCGTCCCGCATGGCTGCAAGCAATATCCCCCAATGGTCCGTGGGTAGCGATAAAGAAGAACTTTCTGCCGCTTTTCTTGTGGGTAACCTCGGTGAGCAATGCGCCACGAATATACTTCATCTCATCCCAACCTGTCGAGCGTACCTCTGGGGTTGGCGAGAAGTAGTATATGCTTTGCTTTGCCAATTTGAACTTCTTTTTGTTGTAGAGAATAGCGTTACCTACATTGCGTTTATGGCCTTCCGGGTAGGTGTTCAACCACCAAATTCCATACTTCTTGCCGCCAACTTTCTTTAAGAGTTGTGCCAAGTCCTCGTTGCAAACACTCGACACCTCCTGCATGCCGAGAAGGTCGCAATCAAGTTTAACGATTAGTTCAGCAACTGCCTTCTTCGAGTTTTCCCAGCTGCGTGCGGCATCGGCTCGCCCCTTCTTGATTTTGCCTTTTCGAGCATAGTGCGCCCAGATGTTATAAGTTCCGATGCGGAGGTCCAGATCAGACGATTTCGCAGGTTTGGCATCAACGCCAAAAGCTACCATTACGGCAGCAAAAAGGAGAATAATCTTCTTCATTGTTTTAGGTTTTTGTGTTTTAGTCGGTTCTAATCTTCGCAAAGTTAAGATTTTTTGCCAGAAATTGCAAGTTTTCGTCGATTTATTCACTTTGTGAATAGATATCGGAAGAGTGTTCGATTAGAAAAGTTCGAGTTGGTCGATTTCGTGATTGAAGCTTTTGCGGTGATAGGGCGAGAGTCCGAACTGACGCACAGCCAAGCGATGCTCGCGTGTTGGATAGCCCTTATTTTTTGCCCAGCCGTACATCGGATACTCCTCGGCAATGCGCAGCATATAGTCGTCGCGGAAGGTCTTTGCTAAGACCGAAGCTGCGGCAATGTTGGCATACTTGCCGTCCCCCTTTACGATGCACTGAAACGGAATTTGTAACTTCGTGTAGAAACGGTTGCCATCTATGGCGAGAAATTGAGGTTGCGGATTGAGTTGCTCTACGGCAAGCGACATCCCCTCGAATGAGGCGTGCAGGATATTTATCTCATCAATGCGCTCTGCCGAAATCTCTTGTACTGCCCACGCCACAGCCTCGCGACATATCACCTCGCGCAAGGCGTAGCGATTCTTCTCGCTCATCTGCTTCGAGTCGTTAAGGAGTGGATGGTGGAAGTCGGGTGGAAGAATTACTGCGGCTGCAAAGACCGAGCCCGCGAGGCATCCTCGTCCAGCCTCGTCGCATCCCGCTTCGAGAAGTTCGTGTTGAAAAGAGTTCTCCAACATAGTTTTTGCTATTTATTGCCACAAAGTTAGCTTTTTTCTTCTAAAATTCCCCGAAAAAAGATACCTTTGTGCTATGCAACTGAATGCAATAACTCGAAAATCGGCATTTATGGCCATCATCCTGCTTGTGATGATGCTGGTTGCCGTCGCTCTGCGCTATTGTTTTACCCCGTTTGCTATGGAGTTGGCGGATAGTGCATTTCGTGAGCGTATAGTGTCGCTTGTCGTGGCGATGATGATCTTTTTTGGTGTGGGAATTATCGAGGGCAAAGTGTTGGTTCGATCTGGTCTAAGCAGTAACTTTTGCGCTCTACCAATGCCGCTGTATGGAGTGTTGGCGTGTGGAGTCTTTCTCTCTCCGCAGACATTGACTACGGCCGCAGCGTCACTCTGTTTTGCACTTGCAATGCTCCTTCTGCTTCGCTCACTTCATCGTGCAGGTGAGAAGGATTCGGTACTATTCTTCTCGATGCTTCTCGGTATTACCGTGTTGCTCTATCCTCCTTGTATCGTATTGGCTGCTGTTATTCCTATCGCAATCTTTACTCTCGCACTGTCGGTGCGACAGACGATATTGATGATTATTGGCTACCTTACACCACTCCTCGGAGCATCGTATGTGATGTGGTATAGAGGCGATAGTATATTGGAGTTTGGCAGGAACCTAATCAATGCTCTTATGTCGCCTCGAATGGATGCTGTCGAAGAGATACCGTATGTGGCGATAGTGATTGTTGCTTTGGTAACGGTGGTGCTTGTGTGGGGTGGAATCTTCGCCGCTGTTCGACCTGACAAGATGTTCCATCTTGCGCGTGTGCGTCGTTCGCTCTACCTATTTTTGTGGGTGTCGTTAGTGTCGATGACGATGTTACTTCTGCCATCTTGCGACCTATCAGTGTGCGCAATAGTTGCCGTACCAATCTCTATATTGTTAAGCTTCGTGTTGAGCATTCTACCGAATAACCACTCAACAATCGCCTATTGGATTATACTTGCACTATTCGTATTGCACCTCTTTGTTGAGTAAAACAACTAAGAATATATCAAAACATAAAGGACTGCATTTCGCAGTCCTTTATGTTTAATCGCACCGTAGGTACTAATTAATTGTACTTGAAAGTTGCCTCATCCGAAACGGTCAACTTCTTGCGACCCTTTGCGCGGCGTGCAGCCAACACCTTGCGGCCATTTGCGGTAGCCATACGAGCGCGGAAACCGTGCTTGTTGATGCGCTTGCGACGCGATGGCTGGTAAGTTCTCTTCATTGCCATAATTGTATCGTTTTTATTGTTTTACTTTCAAATCAATCTGCATAAGATTGCCCTATGCGAGGTGCAAAGGTACAACCTTTTTTTGAATTTGCAAAACTTTTTGAAAAAATCGTTCTGATTGCCTCTTTTTGCACCGCGCTGCGGATGCCGAAATGCTCACATAGGTCTACTATGCTCCGCTTTCGCCCCCTCGCTTGGCACAAAAATAGTTCAATCATCTCCGATTTTTTGTGTAGGTTGTTCTGATTGACTCTTTTTGCACCGCGCCGTGGATGCCGAAATGCTCACATAGGTCTACTATGCTCCGCTTTCACCCCCTCGCTTGGCACAAAATTTCTCCAATCCCTATCATCTCTATCACCTCTATCACCTCTATCATCTCTAACGCCTCTAATGCCTCTAACGCCCTTAACGCCCCTATCCCCCCCCACTAACAAAAAAAAGCAACCCTCATTGCTGAAGGTTGCTTGTCTATAAATCGGGATGGGAAGTTTACTTCATCTTTATAGCCGACTTGTTGATGATGAAAATTGGCGAATCCCACATCGGAAGTCCTGAGCAGATAACATTTCCACCCTCCTTGCCACCGCGAGTGATTACCGGACGAAGGTCGTGAACATAACCTGTAATAGGCTCAACATAGACCAAATTATCTACATCAAAGCCGAGCAATTCGAGCGAAACATTATCCTTTTCGAGCTGATCGGTAGGGGTCAAGTCGCTATACCACAACATTGCACCAATAACCTCGCCCTTATCGTTTGCAAGACCAACACTTGCAATCTTGCGATTGCTGTATGCCTTAACCTCGACAGTTGTAGGCTTGATACCATCGTGCAGAAGGCTTGCAAGGTGCTGAACGCCGTAGTATGCAGGACGCTTGTACATTGGCTCGTGCAAGAGATTCATACGCACCATACCGAACGACTGAATCATATTTGGATACTGCAAATCTACGAATGTGAAGATAGACGATGGCACATTGTTGGCAAAGTCGTTTGCCATACGACGCAAATCCCACTTCACCTGCTTGAACTCGCTCCACTCCTTATATTTGAGGGCGTGGCCAAACTCCAAAATTGCAGGGCAACCACTCTCACCCTGGAAGATATCAAGACGCTCGTCGTACGACTGTACGGTAGCACGCAGAGCCTTGATACGCTCGGTTGCATTGTCAGGGTTCTCGAAATATACATGGTACGACACGCGGTCCAAGACATTCAACTTCTTCTGCTTCTTCACGATGTCGAGTACCTGTGCGATATAGTCGCACATATAGTTCTTGCAGAGTCCGAATGCCAAAATCTCAGCCTTTGGATTCTCCTTGCGAATAACCTCGCCTGTACGGATAAGGAGATTGGCAACAACCTCAGGAGTGTTTGCCTTCTTTCCATCTGGCTCGTTCCACACCTCGTACATCATCACCTTGTCGCCATAGTGACGCACAATAGCGCGAACATAGTTGCACCAAGCCGTCATTGTCTCCTCGTCAGTCCAAATCGAAGAGTTCAAGGTTACACCGTCCTTGCTGTAAATAGGGTTTCCGTAGCTAAGGCTCAACCAAGGCTTCATACCCTGCTCGATAACGCCATTAACATGCTCGTCGAGCCAAGTGAAGTCGTAAACGCCCTTCTGCTTCTCGCACTTTGCCCAACCACTCTGCAAACGCGCCCATCCCACTCCGAGAGGGCCAAGGAGATGCTTGTAGTTCGCAAATGTTGCGTAGTCACGGTCGAGAGTCTCGCAACCGATAGACCAACGAGTGCGGTTTGCATTGTCAGGGTTCGAAACATCGAGCGAACCCACTTGTGGCAGCATTGTGTGATAAGTCTTAAACTTCGTATACGCCACCTCAGGGTGTACTCGCTTTGGTGGTACATACGCCATTGCAACGGGCACGATAAATGCCATCAACAAGAGTGATAAAAGTGATTTTCTCATAGTTAAAAATTTTTATTGGTTAGTATACTTTTAGCCGTATTATCAGGATGGTGTATGCCAAGCCTGTTGTGTACTGTGGTGCAAATATATTATATTTTATAAAAAGTACCAAAAAATAACCACTTTTTTTCTATCTTTGCAACAATAATTATAGGACTTATGGATATAGCACAGCAAAAACGGAAGGAGAATATCGCCGAGTATATACTCTATTTGTGGCAAATTGAGGATTTGTTGCGAGCGTTGCAGTTCTCGCCCGAAGCGATATACTCAACACTCGTGCAGCCTCGAAAACTCGATACATCGCACGAGCAGATTCTCCTTGCATGGTATATGGATATAGCGGGGCTTCTTGCGCAGGAGCAGAAGGAGCAGTCGGGACATTTGAACCATACACTGCACCTCATCTCCGATCTACACGATTTACATCTTCGACTTATGCAGCAGCAGGAGGTTGGCGAGTCGTATCGTCAGCGATACTCTCAACTTGTACCGCACCTTTCGGCACTTCGGTCGCGTCTTGGCAAGGAGAGTGATATGAGCGATACAGAGCTATGCTTCCGCGCATTGTATGCTGCGATGTTGTATCGCATTAAGGGTGAGGGGGAGAAGGCTGTGGCTGACACCCTCGAGGTGGTATCTCCATTTGTAGCACTGCTTGCCGACTACTATCATAAGGTCGAGCGTGGCGAGATCGATCTATTCAAGGAGTAGTACAATAGATTTTCTCTATTTTTGACATGGGAAATATTTCAAACGAAGATATTTTGCGAGGGCTAAATCCTGCGCAGAGGGCAGCTGTCGAGGCGTATAACGAACCTTCGCTGATTATTGCGGGTGCAGGTTCGGGAAAGACGCGTGTGCTGACTACGCGCATAGCCTATATGTTGGCACAAGGTATTCAGCCGTACACCATCCTTGCATTGACCTTTACCAACAAGGCTGCGCGCGAGATGCGCGAGCGTATCGAGAAGATGGTTGGCGCAAATAGCCGCTATATATGTATGGGTACTTTTCACTCCGTGTTTTCGCGTATTTTGCGTGAGAATGCCGAGGTGTTGGGCTACCCGAAGGAGTACACCATCTATGAGCCTACCGACACAAAGACGCTGATAAAGAGTATCGTCAAGGATATGAATCTCAATGACGAGAAGTATAAGCCCAACTTTATCGCTTCGCGTATCTCGATGGCGAAGAATAACCTTATAACACCAGGAGCTTATATCCAGAACTCGATGCTTGCTACCGAGGATAGAAAGTTGCAAGTTCCAGAGTTCGGAAATATCTATATCGAGTACTGCAAGCGTTGCAAGCAGAATGGCGCGATGGACTTTGACGATCTGTTATTGCAGACAAATATCCTCTTCCGCGACCACCCTGAGGTGTTGGCAAAGTATCAGGAGCGTTTCCAATATGTGTTGGTGGATGAGTATCAGGACACCAACAATGCGCAGTATATTATAGTTCGCCGATTGGCGCAATACCACTCTCGCATCTGCGTAGTGGGCGATGATGCGCAGAGTATCTACTCGTTCCGAGGGGCGAAGATTGAGAATATCCTCTCCTTCCAGCGCGACTATCCTGAGGCGAAGGTCTTTAAGTTGGAGCAGAACTATCGTTCGACGCAGACCATTGTCGATGCCGCAAACTCGGTCATTGACCACAATTCGCGCCGACTGAAGAAAAAGTGCTTCTCGGAGGGGGCAAGTGGCGAGAAGATTCGCATTTTCAAGGCGTACACAGACCGCGAGGAGGCAGATTTGATAACCTCCGACCTGCGCGATCGTGTTCGTGAGGGTAGTGGCGAGTGGAGCGATGCGGCGATTCTCTATCGTACAAACAACCAATCGCAGGCGTTGGAGGATGCTCTGCGACGCAAGGGTATTCCATATCTCATCTATCGCGGTAGCTCATTCTACGACCATAAGGAGGTGAAGGATATGCTTTCGTATATCCGACTTATCATAAACCCGCGCGATGACGAGGCGTTCAAGCGCATCATCAACACTCCAGCACGAGGTATCGGCGACACGACAGTTGCTCGTATTGAGGCGATAGCGCAATCGCGACAGGTGTCGATGTGGGAGGCGGTAGATACTATGGTCGAGCAGACTCCTTCCGATTCGGTTGAGAAGGCTATCGTAAAGAAGGTGACAGAGTTTGTAGGATTGATTCGCTCGTTGTCGTTGGAGCGCGAGCAGAAGGGACTCTACGACTTCGGTATGGAGGTGGCGGTACGAAGTGGATTGTTGCCGTTCTATCGTCTGCAAAATACAATCGAGGCGCAATCGGCTGTGAGCAACTTGGAGGAGGTTGTCAATTCGATGCAGATGTTCAACGAGCAGGTTGAGGCGGAGATTCGCAATGGCGAGCGCGAGGAGTTCGAGCGAGCTACTATCGAGGAGTGGTTGCAGAGTTTGATGCTCCTCACCGATATGGATAACAAGGAGGAAGAGGATGATAAGAATCGCGTAACGCTGATGACCGTACACTCGGCAAAGGGTTTGGAGTATGAGTATGTCTATGTCGTTGGCTGCGAGGAGAATCTCTTTCCGTCGCAACGCGCCCTCGAAACGGTTGAGGGTATTGAGGAGGAGCGACGACTATTCTATGTCGCCTTGACGCGAGCCAAGTCGTTGGCGACACTTTCGTGCGTTGATATGCGCTTCAAGTGGGGAAATATGGAGTTCTCGAAACCGAGCCGATTCCTTGCGGAGATTGATGAGCAGTATGTTGAGTGCGACTTCAATCTGCGTAAGCCTCGTGGCGAACAGGGTGGAGTAAAGGTTGCTGGTGGCTCGAAAGATGAGTCGGCGTTGGATGCACTGCGTCGCCGCTTTGATGTTCGCTACCAGCAAAAAACGGAAAACGGAAAACGGAAAACGGAAAACTATTTTAACAGAGAGCCTGTTTCTCGACCTCAGCCAACTCCGCAGCGCGATGTGTCGGGTATGCGACGCGTCGCAACCTCGACAGTCGGGCAGGTTACCTCGGAGGCTTGCGCCTACTCGGTGGGCGAGCGTGTCGAGCATCCGAAGTTTGGCAAGGGCGAGATTATTCGCGTAGAGCCACTCGCTACCGACCATAAACTCGTTGTCCGCTTCGCTTCGGGCGAGGAGAAAACGCTACTTTCGAAGTTGGCAAAATTAACAAAACTATAATAAAAAAGCTAATGGCTAATGGCCAATGGCTAAAAGCTAAGAGATGACACCTCTTGTTTCGGTTATTGTAACCACCTTCAACCACGAGCCATACTTGGCTACGGCACTCGATGCGATACTTTCGCAGGAGTGCGGCTTTGGTGTGGAGATAGTGCTGGGCGAGGATTGCAGCAGCGATGGAACTCTTGCAATATGCCGTGACTATGTCGAGCGATATCCTGATAGTATAAAACTCATTGCCTCTACCGAAAATGTCGGCTGGAGAGAGAATTACCGTCGTTGCGTGGAGGCTGCGCAGGGCAGATATATAGCCTTTTGCGATGGCGATGACTATTGGTGTGACACAACTCATTTGGCAGAGCAGGTGGCTCTGATGGAGCAAAATCCAAATATCGGTCTGTGCTATACTCTTGCCGAGCGACGCAACGAAAAGGGCGAACTTGTTGGGCGTTTCCCGATAGGGGAGGGGCATACCTCGCTCGATTCGATGTTGCACGATTGGTGCGTCGAAAATTGCACAACGCTGGCGCGACGAGAGGCTGTGCTGGCGTACTACGCCACCGAGAAACCCGAAAATCATCCCGAATGGCTGACCGAGGATTTGCCGATGTGGCTCTATGTTGCAGCACACTATGGAGTTCTATATATTAATCGTGTAACGGCAGTTCATCGCGTATTCGCAGAGAGCGTAAGCCATAGCGCAAGCCTTGCAAAACGCCTCGCCTTTTGCGATTCGTCGTCGAATATAAAGTTGTGGTTTGACGAGCGATACAACGACTCTCGCCAACGCCGTTATCTCCTACGCGAAAGAATGAATACAGCCTTGTGGGTATATTCGCATATCGGCTCGGTGGGCAATTTTGTAAAGCGTTGGTGGCAAGAGGTTAAAGAGGATAAAATGGCTGTATGCAATATTGTTGCGTATGGTCTGTTTGTAAAGAAATTGTTTCGTAAACTAAAAAAGCTAATGGCCAATGGCTAATAGCTAATAGCCAAATAAAATAATGAGAAGAGAGGAGCGATATAAGGGCATAATTGACTACTTCGAAAGGGCTATGCCTGTGGCGGAGAGTGAACTGAATTTTGAAAACCCGTACCAGCTGTTGGTTGCTGTGATTTTGTCAGCACAGTGTACCGACAAGCGTGTAAATATGACTACACCAGCACTCTTCGAGGCGTACCCTACACCATTCGATATGGCAAAGGCTTCGGCAGAGGAGATTTATCCATATATCAAGAGCATCTCCTACCCGAATAATAAGGCGAAGAACTTGGCAGCAATGGCGAAAATGTTGTGCGAGGAGTTTGGCGGCGAAGTGCCAAGCGATATTGAGCAGATGATGCGCCTGCCGGGTGTAGGTCGCAAGACCGCAAATGTTATGGGGGCAGTAATCTGGAATAAGGAGGTGATGCCTGTGGATACTCATGTTTTCCGTGTATCAGCGCGTATAGGACTCTCGGTAGGTGCGAAAACTCCACGCGCAACGGAGTTGCAACTCGAAAAATATATCCCATCGCACCTTCTTCCGAAAGCGCACCATTGGCTGATTTTGCACGGTCGTTACACCTGCCTTGCTCGCAAACCAAAGTGCGAAGATTGCGGCATAACGGCATACTGTAAATATTTCCAAACGAAGAGTAAAAAATCAAATTGTTAATAGCTGAAAACTACAAGTTTTCCGTTTTCCGTTTTCCGTTCTCCGTTTTTTTTGTATATTTGCACCGATGATGTTAGATATAAACAAGATAGAACAACTGCGAGAACTCTTCGCAGAGCCTCGCAAAGTGGTTGTTGTGGGGCATACAAACCCCGATGGCGACGCTATAGGATCGTCGCTCGCATTGGCCGAGGTATTGACTGTTCGAGGTCATAAAGTAATCTGCGCACTACCAAATAACTATCCATACTATCTGCGTTGGATTCCCGATTCAAACAATATTATTATCCACCGTAACGACGAGGAGCATCAGATTGAGAGGGCTATCGACGAGGCGGATGTAATCGTTTGTGCCGATATGAACTCTCTCTCGCGTGCCGATGCATTGGGCGAGGTTGTTGCAAAAAATAGCACCGCCAAGCGAGTGCTTATCGACCACCACCTCTATCCAGCCGATGGGTTTGATATCGCACTCTCCTATCCAGAGTCGTCGAGTACGGCATTTTTGATGTACTCGGTAATAGTTGCACTCTATGGCAAGGAGGCGGTGACAAAGAAGGTTGCTACGCAGCTCTATGTAGGCATTATGACCGATACGGGAAACTTTGCATTCTCGAATCTTACGCCTGCATTGTTCGAGGCTGTCGCAGCACTCTCGGCTACGGGTATTGATATTCCGCAGATTTACAACAATGTCTACAACTCCTTTACCGAGGGGCGCGCTCGACTCTTCGGCTACACCATAAACCGTAAGATGAAGACTCTACTCGGAGGTCGTGTAGCGTATATGTCGCTCACGGAGGAGGAGATGCGTCGTTTTTGGTTCCAGCAGGGCGATAACGAGGGCTTTGTGAACTATCCTCTTTCGGTTAAGAAGATGAAGATGTCGGCAATGTTTACCGCACAAACAGACTTCATACGCGTGTCGTTGCGCTCGCGTGGTGATGTGGATGTGGATACATTTGCTCGTCGATACTTCAATGGTGGAGGTCACAAAAATGCTGCTGGCGGAAAGTCTTTCGTGTCGATGGAGGAGACCATTGCCCACTACATTAAATCAGTTAAGGAGTACCACGAGGAGGGATTAGTATAAAAGAGTATCTCTATGTTTAAGACCTATATACGATTGTTGGGCTTTGCTAAGCCGATAAGCAGGTATGCTGTACCATACTTCTTTTTTGCCGCTTTGCACGCCATCTTCAATACATTTAACTATGCGATGATTATGCCTATCCTGAACGCAATGTTCTCGGAGGGGTATGCATTCCAACCGACATACGAGATTCCTGCGTTGTCGTTCAAGGGGGCGGTGTTGCAGCAGTGGCTCAACTATTTCTATACCATAACATTCGGTGTAGAGTGGAAGATTACGAATGTGCTGATTCTGCTGGCGGTGATTCTCATTATTATGAATTTTCTGTCGAATCTATTTCGCTATCTTGGCGGATATACGGTTGAGAATATGCGTGTTACGACCGTTCAGCGTATGCGTAACACGATGTTCGACTGCGTGATAGGAAAGGATGTAGGCTACTTCGGAGGTCAGCGCAAGGGCGATATTATTTCGCGTATCACATCCGATGTGGTAGTTGTTCAGTACTGCATTACGAATACTCTACAAGTGGCTTTCCGCGAGCCGTTCCTCATTATCGGATACTTGGTGCTGATGCTTAGCATCTCTTGGGAGTTGGCTCTCTTCTCGGTGCTGTTCCTCCCATTCGTAGGCTTTATTATCGGCAGCATCGTGAAGAAGTTGCGTCATCCTGCAAGTCAGAGCCAGCAGCGTATGGGCGATTTGGTGAGTGTGCTTGATGAGTCGCTTGGCGGTATCAAAATAGTAAAGACATATACGGCTGCCGACTACATTAAGGATAAGTTCCACGCATTGAATCAGAACCTTGCCGATACTCTGCTTTGGATGGCTCGTCGTCAGCAGTTGGCTTCGCCAATGAGCGAGTTCCTCGGCATTACTGCCGTAGCGATTATTCTCGTGTTTGGAGGAACTCTCGTTATGCGAGGCTCGTTGAGTGGAGCAGGCTTTATCGCCTTTATTGCAGCGTTCTCGCAGATAACCCGCCCTGTTCGCGCCTTTATCGATCAATTTGCAAATATCAATCAGGGCGTTGCTGCAGGAGAGCGAATCTTTGCAGTACTTGATGACAAGAACGAGGTTAATGATCGCGAGGATGCAAAGGTTTTTGATGGCTTGAAGGATAGAGTTGAGTTCCGAAATGTTCACTTCTCGTACGATGAGTCGCGTGAGATTATTCACGGTGTATCGTTCGAGGTGCGCAAGGGCGAAACGGTTGCTCTCGTTGGCCCTTCGGGTGGTGGAAAATCGACATTGAGCGAGTTGATGGAGCGATTCTACGATATCAATCAGGGCGATATACTCTTCGATGGCGTTTCAATTCGCGATTTCAAGCAGGATTCGTTGCGCGCAGCAATGAGCCTTGTATCGCAGGAGACGGTACTTTTCAACGATACTATTAGGAGTAATATCGCACTTGGTCGTACCGATGCTACTGACGAGGAGATTATCGCGGCAGCAAAGGTGGCAAATGCTCACAACTTCATAACGGAGAGTCCAGAGGGTTACGATACCAATATCGGAGATCGCGGAGCAAAGTTGTCGGGTGGACAGCGTCAGCGACTCAGCATTGCGCGCGCAGTGCTGAAGAATCCAGAGTTCCTTATTCTCGACGAAGCGACCTCTGCGCTCGATACCGAGAGCGAGAAGTTGGTGCAGGATGCTCTGACCAAGTTGCTCAAGGGGCGTACTTCGGTGGTTATTGCTCACCGCCTATCGACTATTATGAATGCAGATCGCATCTTTGTTATTGATGAAGGTCGCATTGTTGAGGAGGGTAAGCACGAAGAGCTCTTGGCAAAGGGTGGCGTATATGCCAAACTTGTGGAGTTGCAGAATGTAAAATAATAGATGATAGCCTTAGGGCGTTGCCAAAACAAACGGGTATTCGATTTTGCCGAATACCCGTTTGTTTTAGGTGTAGGAGAGTAGGCCTTGCCGCTACAAAAATTCGATTTTGCAGTCGGATAACGACTTGATGCGGGCAAGCGACTCCACGCGCACACCCTGACTGCGTAGATAGTCACCGCCTTGTTGAAACGATTTTTCGATAAGGAAACCCATTCCCACGAGTTCCGCACCAGCTTGTGCAACAAGATCAATAATACCCTTTGCAGCATTGCCGTTTGCGAGAAAATCATCAATAAATAGGATGCGCTCTCCTTTGTTGATATACTCGCCACTCACGCAAATGTCGTATTCGCGACTCTTGGTAAATGAGTATACCTTTGTTCGCAGGCAATTATCCATTGTACTTGGCACTCGCTTCTTTGCAAATACAACGGGCAGATTCAAGAGGTAACCCACCATGATAGCGGGTGCAATGCCGCTTGCCTCGATTGTGACAATCTTGTCAATCTTATCCCCTGCAAAACGCTTTACGAACTCATCCGCCATCGCCTTCATCAGCAGCGGATCCATCTGGTGGTTGATAAAGTTATCAACTTTGAGTATTCCCCCTTCGAGGCATCTGCCATCGCGAAGGATTCTATCTCGGAGTAGTTTCATTTTGTCTGATTTTTTATCAAAGATAGGGAATTTATTCATATTTGCAAAACAAATTTTACTATCTTTGTGGAAAATTACTATTATAGCTATGAATTTCAGAATAGGTCACGGATACGATGTTCACGCTCTTGGCGATGGATTGCGATTGGTGCTTGGCGGTGTAGAGATTCCCCATACCAAGGGTTGTATAGCCCATTCGGATGGAGATGTCTTGGTACACGCCATCTGCGATGCTCTGCTCGGAGCTGCGGCATTGGGCGATATCGGCAAACACTTCCCCGATACATCGGCAGAGTTTAAGGGTATCGACTCGTTGGTGTTGCTGCGTAGGGTAGTGGCTCTGCTTGGCGAGGAGGGTTATGCAATTGGAAATATCGATGCTACGATAGCTATGCAACGCCCGAAGTTGCGCCCTCATATCGACCTTATGCGCGAGCGAATTGCCGAGGCTGCAGGCTTGGAAATCGGAGATATCTCCGTTAAGGCGACAACAACCGAGCATCTCGGTTTTGAGGGCGAGGAGAGGGGCGTTTCGGCAACGGCGGTATGTTTGATATTTAGACGAGAGAAATAGAGTAATCATTATAATTATTACAATATGTCAGGAATTAGAAATTTAGAGCCAAGATTGGTTTGGGAGATTTTCGATGATATTACGCGAGTTCCGCGCCCATCGAAGCGAGAGGAGAAGATAGGTAAGTTTTTAGTAGATTTTGCCAAGTCGCACAACCTCGATTATCAGTGCGATGCAATCGGTAATATCGTTATTCGCAAGGCTGCAACTGCAGGCTATGAAAACCGCCCAACGGTAGTTTTGCAGGCGCATACCGATATGGTTTGCGAGAAGAATTCGGATAAGGTTTTCGACTTCGATAACGACGCTATTCAAACCTTTATTGATGGCGATTGGGTTAAGGCTGATGGCACAACGCTCGGAGCTGATGATGGTATCGGTATCGCAGCTGCACTCGCTCTGCTCGTAGATGAGAGCGTTGAGCATCCTGCCATCGAGGCGTTGTTTACTGTAGATGAGGAGACAGGTTTGACTGGCGCATTCAATCTCGGCGAAGGAATGGTGCAGGGCAAATATCTTATCAACCTCGATTCGGAGGATGAGGGTGAGGTGTTTATCGGCTGTGCTGGAGGTGTGGATACTCTGGCTTATCTACCTCTTGAGAGCGAAACAGCTCCTGCGGGATATGCATACTACAAGGTCGTTGTAAATGGTCTTTTGGGTGGACACTCTGGCGACGATATCGACAAGGGACGCGCTAACTCAAATAAGTTGGCTGCTCGTATTGTTGAGCGTGCAGCACGATTGTTCGGAGCGCGTTTGTCGCACTTCGATGGCGGTAATTTGCGCAATGCAATCCCTCGTGAGGCGTATGTTGTGCTGGGTGTGCCAAGTGATAAGGCAGAGTGCTTTGTGGCAGATGTAGAGGAGTTTGGCGCAGCTTTGCGTGCGGAGTTTGCAATTACCGAGCCTAATGCAAATATCGAAGTTGTAGCGGTGGATACCCCTGCAACTGTGCTTGCAGAGGCTACACAGCGCAATCTGTTGTTGGCGTTATTGAGCGTTCCTTCGGGTGTGTTGGCGATGTCGGCAGCCATGCCTGGTTTGGTTGAGACCTCGACAAATCTTGCATCGGTTAAGTTCGATGGGGGAAAGATTGTTATTACAACATCGCAACGCTCCTCGGTTGAGAGCGCGAAGGAGTACGCCAAGTTGCAGGTTGAGAGTGCTTTCGTGGCAGCTGGTTGCGAGGTTGTTCACTCGGATGGCTATCCAGGATGGGCTCCAAATCCACACTCAACGCTTCTCGAATGTACAAAGGAGGCTTATCAGCGACTCTTCGGTTGCGAGCCAAAGGTGCGAGCGATCCACGCAGGTCTGGAGTGTGGCCTCTTCCTTGAGAAGTATCCTCACTTGGAGATGGTTTCGTTTGGGCCAACGCTTCGCGGAGTACACTCGCCTGACGAGCGACTCGAAATAGCTACTGTGGATAAGTTCTGGAAGTTGCTTGTTGAGGTCGTAAAGACTATTCAGTAAACCACTTGTTTACAATACGCAGGAAGTATCGGTTGTCGGAGTAATCAACAATTCCGACAACCGATATCTCTTTTGTCGGTATTGTCTCTCCTGCATAGTGGCAGGTCGCAAGGGTGCGCACAGCGAGTGAATTGCCTTCGCTATCTATAAATGTGCGATAAGTGGTTACAGATGCACCATACTCCATGTCGCACCACGCCAAACCGCGCTCCTCGTCGCATATCCTGACATTGTCGAAACGAATAAGGCGGCTAATATCTTCCACGCCCAACTCGTTGATGCGTTTTGTCGGTGGAGTGAAATCTTCACATACTCCCTCCACGCGAATGTAGCGGTTGAACATCTCGTCGTCAATATTGTCGAGTGGAAACTCGCCCGTTGGTGGCGCGCCAAGCTCAATTTTACCTCCTACACGCGCCAACATCAAACCATTGCAATATATCGAAACCTCTGAATAGATGGGTAGAATATCTCTTATTTGGCGTGAATCGATAGCAAACTCCAAACCTTCGCTTTCGTCTACGATAACGGCACTTTTGTTCATCTCGCCGAGCCAATCTGTTGCCACAACAACGCCCCGCACCATGTAATCTCCTACAATGCGGTAGTGGCTACCCGTGCATAACGATTTGAGATATGCGATACTAACCTCTTGTGGCGCATATTTGCCGCTATCTTGGTCAGAGCCATTTGAGCAGGCGGAGAGTATCACCACGCTAATGAGTGCTATTAATAGTCGAAATATCATCTTTGAAGCGAGGTCTAATTACAAACTGTCTACTCTTTTCGTTCTTTACCGACTCGTAGAAGAGTATACCTTGCACCGACACGAACTCTACAGGTATAGGCATCGAGGCAAATTCGGCATACGGAGAGATATATGTGTACACGATATCTTCGTTATCATTCGAGAAACGATGATACTCCACCATTGACGACTCCTCGTCCGAGTCGGTGAGTGGCGCGTGCCAAATATCTGTCACCTTTACAAATCTTCCGCAAAGGGAGGTGTCGAGCGAGGGAATATTGCACACGAGTGGCTCAATATCTTCAACCGAACTGCCTCGTATAATATGGCGGTCTATTACAACTTGTGACTCAAATTCGCGAGGGGCAGTATCGAAACTCTGCGGTGGTAAACCCACCTGCAAAATCTCCTCTTTTACCATCACGGCGCACCCCTTCAAGTGTAGCTCCACGACGACGCCTACGGGGTATTGCGCTTCGATATTGTAGGTGCCAAGCAGAATTTCGACGGCAGCTGTAGAGTCCTCCACGAACATCGAGCGATAGAAATTTCCCTCACTATCAGAGGATGTTACCCGACCAACGCACACAATGTCGGAGGAGATGGTGTGGCAACCTCCTTGGCAGAGTTGATAGAGTTGCGAGATATCGCAGTTGCCCGACATCGCACCTCCATTGATAGGTGGCTCATCGTGGTGGTCATAGCAGCTGCAAAAAGTTGCAACCACAAGGAGTAAAAGTGATAATTTGTGCAACATCTCTCTAAAAATTCCATCAAATCAGCACAAAGTTACTAAATCTCGCGAAAAATTGCTACTTTTGTCACCTAATATTGAATGAACTATTTATGCTGAATATACTACAGAGTGATACAAGTAAACTCCAAAACATTATTCTACCAGATAGTGTGCAGAAAGCGCAATTTGCGGAGACGGTGCAGAAGTTGGAGAAGCTGTCCCACATGGACTATCGCCAAATCTTGACCGATTTGGCTCAGGAGGCGGGTTGGATTATTCTCAAAATAGTGTTGGCAATTGCAATCTACTTTGTCGGCAAACTGATTATAAAGTGGGTTATCCGTGTTATGGATCGTGCTTTTACGCGCCACAATGTAGAGACCTCGTTACGCTCCTTCTTGCGCAGTTTGGTCAAGGCGTTGCTGATGATTGTTCTGTTGTTGGCTATTGTGCAGACTCTTGGAGTAAATACATCCTCTTTCCTTGCTCTCTTTGCCTCGGCTGGTTTGGCAATAGGTATGGCTTTGAGTGGTACGCTGCAAAATTTTGCAGGTGGTGTCATCCTGCTTATCCTGCGACCATACAAGGTGGGCGACTATATCGAGGCGCAGGGACAGTCGGGTACAGTAGAGTCGATAGGACTCTTTTCTACCTGCCTTAAAACGCCAGACAAGCAGACTATCTATGTGCCAAATAACACCATTGCGACTTCCATTATCGACAACTACTCGCAATCCGAGACTCGTCGTGTAGATTGGATTCTGTCGATATCATACGGCGACGATGTAGATGTTGCTCGACGCGAGATTTTAGCGATGCTTAACTCTGATAAGCGCGTTTTGACCGACACTCCTCCCGTTGTCTATGTCAAGGAGTTGGCTGATAGTTCGGTGGAGCTATCCGTTCGCGCTTGGTGTGCAAATGCAGACTATTGGGAGCTATTCTTCGATATGAATGAGCGAATGTACAAGGAGCTTCCATCGAAGGGTATCAATTTCCCATTCCCACAAATGAGTGTGAATATTAAACAAAAATAATTATAACTATTATAAACTATGGAACTAAAGGATATTTTGGCAATCTCAGGACAACCAGGATTGTATCGTTATGTTGCACAGTCGCGCAACGGATTTATTGTAGAGTCGCTTATCGATGGCAAGCGTTCAAATGCCTCTGCCTCTTCGCGCATCAGCGCACTTACCGAGATTTCGATGTTTACCGAGGGTGAGGATATTCCTCTCGCAGAGGTCTTTACCAAGATGTATGCTTACACCGAGGGCAAGCAAGGCCCATCTCACAAGGAGAGTGCAGCACGACTTAAAGAGTTCTTCGGCATCGTTATTCCAGACTACGACCGTGAGCGCGTTCACGACTCCGACATCAAAAAGGCTGTGTCGTGGTTTAATCTGCTTGTTGAGGCTGGGATGACGAAGTTTGAGATTCCAGAAGAGTAAAAATCGTAAATGAGCGGTGAATTTTGCACCGCACTTCGATAAGCGAGTTCCTCACATACGCCAAGTATGCTGCGGACTCGCTTTCTTGTTTGGCACAAAATTCCCTCACTCATTTACGATTTTTTATAGCATGGTTGAATGGTAAATTTCACACCGCACCGCAGTAGCCGAGATACTCACACAAACAATATAGGCGAACTCATTGCGAGTTCGCCTATACCATATATATAATGTCCGCTACTATTTTGCAGCTGGCTTATCAACAATACCCAACTCCTTCTTTACGGTAGCTGCGATATCGGTAGTCTGAGCCTCGTCAATATAGGCAAGACTTGGTACCGAGGTGTCGAACACTACGATGTAGCCGTTAGCCTTTGCGACCTTCTGGATTGCCTCCTGTGCCTTCTTCTGTACAGGCTCAAGCAACTCTGCCTGTTTCTTCTGGAAATCCTGCTGTGCAATCTGCTGGAACTCGCTGAAACGCTGCTGCAACTGCTCCAACTCCTGCTGGCGCATCTGCTTTACCGAAGCTGCCATTGTTGCCTGATTCTTCTGGAAGTCTGCCAACTTGTTGTTGAACTCCACCTGAATCTGCTCCATCTGCTCATTCAAATCCTTACCGAAAGCCTCGAGGTTCTTCTGCGCCTCCTCGAACTCTGGCATAGCCACAACAATATCCTGCACATTTACGCGGGCAAACTTCTGCGCCGACACGGTGCTGATTCCGAGTACTACGCCAAGTAAAATAAAAAGTTTTTTCATCTTAAAATCTGTTTTTGAGTTATTTATTTAATTTATCGTTTCAAATATTCAATAACTTGCGTTGTGTGGTCAATAGCGTTGTTCAAGTAGAGAATCGACGCATTCGAAGCCTTGTCAAGAACGAGGTCGTAGCCATTATCCTTTGCATACTTCTCTATCGCGCCAAAAACCTTTGTTTGAATAGGTTTAATCAGCTCAATGCGCTTCTTCATAAGCTCGCCATTATCGCCAAACATATCCTGCTGATACTTCTGCGCAGCCTCCTCTTTTTGTAGAATCTGCTGCTCAATAGATGCGCGAGTCGAAGCCGAAAGAGCCTCCTTCTGTTGCATATAGCTATTGTACAAACTCTCGATACTCTTATACTTATTATCGACCTCAGCTTGGTACGCCTTGCCGAGTTCGTCGAGTTTGGTCATTGCGTTGTTATACTCATCAAGCGACTTAAACACCTTTTCACTATCAATTACACAATACTTCTGCGCCGAAGCGATACCCAAAGTTGCCAATGCAAACAATAGGGTTAAAATGGTTCGTTTCATACTCTTTCAGTTTATTAAGTTAAACACAAGTATTATACTCTCTGCCAATATCGTGCCGCAGGGTTAGAAGCTCTGTCCGATGACGAAGTGGAATTGGCTTCCGCTACGCTTTGTGCTGCCTGCTGGTGGATCGAATCCCCAACCCCAATCTATGCCGAGCATACCTACGATAGGGAGGTAGAGTCGTACACCAAGACCTGCCGAACGCTTAACCTTCCATGGCGCAAAATCCTTCCACGAGGTAAATCCGTTACCCGCCTCAAGGAAGCCGAGAACATAAATCTGCGACGATGGCTTCAGTATAACAGGATAACGCAACTCGAGGGTGTATTTATTGTATGCGATGGAGTAATTGCTACCCACAGGGTCCAAATCGCCATCCTCATATCCACGCAATGCGATGATATCGACACCATACATTGTATATCCCGACATTCCGTCACCTCCAACTTGGAAACGCTCGAAAGGCGAAATCTTGTTCTTGTTGTAGTGTCCGAGGAATCCCATCTCTGCCTTTGCCATCAAGACGAGGTTGTTGTTCGGTGTAAGTGCCTGGAACCACTGTGCCTTAAACTGCCACTTGTGGAACTCGCTCCAACGATAACGCTCTTGGTCGCTCATGTTCTTGTCGGCATAGTTCTTGCCGTCCATTGCCGAGAATGGTGGAGTAATCTGCAATGATACCGAGATGTCCGAGCCTCGACGAGGGTAGATAGGCTGGTCGGTAGAGTTACGAGCCAACACCAATCGCAACGAGAGCATATTAGCCTTTCCGTTTGACATCACGAACGAGTTGTAGTTCTTCAGACCATAGTGCTGGTATGCCAACTCTCCGTAGAATGTGAAGTATGGATCGGGCCAAGACAATCGCTTACCAAGTCCAATTGATAGACCATACGAACGGAAGTAGGATGTTGCCGACTGCCAAATGTAGTAGGCGTTGTTCTGCTCGGAGAGGTGTCCCGATATTGTGAACGAATTAGGCTTACGACCTCCGAGCCAAGGATCTTGGAATGAGAGGGCAATAGCCTTGTAGTATGTTCCGTTGGTCTGTCCTGAGATTGATAGACGCTGATTCTGTCCCATAGGGTATGGTCGCCACGCTCCCTTCTTGAAGAAGTTGCGCATCGAGAGGTTGTTCAGCGTAATACCCACCGAGCCGACAAATGTTCCCGAACCCCAACCTGCTGCAACATTGAATTGGTCGGATGCCTTCTCCTCAAGCGGCCAATTGATATCAACCAAGTCATTCGATACAGGCTTGATGTCAGGCACGAGTGTCTCCTCGTTGAAGTGCTGCATACCTGCCAAGGTACGGATGGTCTGCATAATGAGAGCGCGGTTGTACAGCTCTCCAGGACGGGTATATAGCTCTCGACGGATAACCTCGTCATTTACACGGTTGTTACCCGTGATGCCGACATTGTTGATTGTAAACTGATTACCCTCGAAAATTTTAATCTCAAGATCGAGCGAATCTGCTCCAACAATAACCTCGTCAGGCTGTATCTGCGACATCAGGTAGCCCTCGTTCTGGTAGAGTGACGATACCGACATATCATCAGGATTTTGCTCCTTGCCGATGCCGAGTCGTTTGTGAATTGACTTCTTGTCATAAACATCGCCCTTATTGATGGAGAGCATACGCTGCAACATCTCGGTGTCGTATTTCGAGTTTCCAATCCAATTTACATTGCGGATGTAGTACTTGTTACCCTCGGCAAGATTGATGTGGATACCCATACGGCTCTTTTTAGGGTTTTTCGGCACCATTCGGTATATCGAATCGGAGAGGATATTGGCATTACGGTAGCCCTTCGAGTTGTAGAAGTCGAGCAGCAACTCCTTGTCCTCTTCGTACTCCTTCTCGTTGAATTTGGTCTTTTGCCAGAAGAGAATGCTCACTTTGTGAGTCTTTTTGAAAGTTCGCGCAAGTCGTTTTGAGTCGAAAGCCTTGTTGCCAGAGAATGTAATCTCGCCAATGCGAACGCGCTTGTTCTTCTTTACATCGAAGGTAACATTCACCGCCTGCTTTACTACCGTGTCTGGCTCAATCTTTACATCAACCTCGCAGTCGAGGAATCCCTTTTCGCCGAAGTGCTCCTTCAGCAATTTGATGTTTCTATCAACTATATGATCCGAAAGTTCGTGACCTCGTTTGAGCTTCAGCACCTCGTCGATGATATCTTTCGATTTGCCCTTCGGAACACCCGTTACTGCCCAATTCATCACTCGTGGACGCTCACGAAGTACAACCTCCAAATCGACGCTATCGCCATCAATGGTGGCACCAATTTGGATATCTTCAAAATAACGCTGCGACCAAAGGCGCATCATTGCGTTTTGGATAAACGAGCCTGAAAGGAATATCGAATCTCCAGCAACGAGTCCCGACGATGAACGGATAATATCGTGGTTGATATGCTTTGCACCGTGAATATTCACCCTGCGAAGGATGTAGGCTCTATTGTCTTTCGTCTCATCGAAGTAGGGTGCATTCTTCGGCATTACAAAGGTGTCGGTGGTGTCAGCGCGAAGAATTTTCTCGCCTGTTGGCACCGACTTTGCGGTGGCCTCTATGGCGAAAAATGCCATCACGAACATACAAAATATCTTGACAAACAATATCATCTCTTTGTTCAAATCACAATCGTTTCAAATAATTTACAAAACGCCATACCGACGCTCTCGCAAGGCGTATACCTCCAGCGCCTTGTCAAACTCCTCTTCGCGGAAGTCGGGCCACATCGTCTGCGGGAAGTACATCTCGGCATACGACGCTTGCCACAGTAGGAAGTTGCTCAAGCGACACTCGCCACTTGTGCGGACAATGAGGTCAGGATCGGGGATGCCAGCGGTGTCGAGGTGTGCCGAAATTGTAGTTTCGTCAATCTCCTCAGCACAAAGCTCACCTCGCTGCACCTTTGCAGCCACCTCGCGTGTTGCTCTCGCAAGCTCGTCGCGCGAAGAGTAGTCGAATGCCAATACAAGCGTCAGCTTATCGCCAGCAGCGGTACTCTTCTCAATATGCAACAGACGCTCCTGTACCTCATTCGAGAAGCGGTCACGACGACCGATAATCTGCACGCGTACCCCCTGCTCAATAAGTTCTGGTGTCTCTTTCGTAACACTTTTGCAGAAGAGCTGCATCAGAGCATCAACCTCTGCTTGTGGGCGTCCCCAATTCTCGGTAGAGAAGGCGTAAAGGGTAAGGTATCGCACACCGCGTTTGCGGGCAGCCTTAATGCAAGCCTTTACGGAGACTACACCCTCGATGTGTCCCTCGTAACGCTCTTTGCCTTTGGACTTTGCCCAGCGACCATTGCCATCCATAATGATAGCAATGTGAGTCGGTATCTTTTTTTCATTACCCATATAGGGCGCAAATATACAAATTAAAAACGGAAAACGGAAAGCGGAAAGCTGAAAACTTCTATTTTTAATAGAAAATAACAGAAGCTAATAGCCAATGGCTAATGGCTAACAGCCTATCTTATGTCCACTCCCCACATCATCTTATTGCGTAACGAATCGAAGAACGAAATATTGTGTGGTACGGCAAGTCGTATGTGCCTTTTTGCCTTTTTGATGGTTAGAATGGTGTTTTTTGCCACTCGGAATGTGCGATTATCTATCGAGATTGCCGCATCGTTTTTGCGTGTATCGATACGCAGAGTCACAACACTTGTGTCGGGCATAACGATAGGTCGCATTGTGAGGTTGTGCGGAGCAAGCGGAGTGAGCAAAAACGAGTTGCATGAAGGGGCAACAATCGGGCCTCCTGCGCTCAGCGAATAGGCGGTAGAACCTGTTGGAGTAGAGATGATTACGCCGTCGCCATTGTAGGTCGATACGATGTTGCTGTCAATCGCTGCCTCGATGGAAATCATCGTAGCTCCAAGACGCTGAACGGACAACTCGTTCAGTGCATAATATTTTGCGTTTTCGCCCTCCAAAACCCCCTCTACGCAGAGCATATCGCGACGCTCCAAATGGAGTTTGTTTGCGGCTATTGCTTCGAACACGCCTGAGATGTGTTCGCGCGGAGCGAGGGCAAGAAAACCGAGGTGTCCGCCATTGATGCCCACAACGGGAATCTCCGTTCCACCGAGGCGATGAACTCCCTCAAGCAGAGTGCCGTCACCACCATAGCAGACCATTACAGAGTCGGCAGGCTGCTCGCCGACCTCTCCGTCGTAGACAAATTCGGTCGAAATTGTACGCGAAGTGAGCTCTTTGATATTTTCTGCGAACTCTCTATTTATGGCGTAATCGAAGCCGTAACGCTCTATGGCTCCGAAGATTTGCTCTATATCTTCGGGACGAGGTGTGATGCCCTTGCGTGAAAAAAGTATAATTTTCATCTCTTATTTCGGCGAAATTAATTAACTTTACAACGATTTTGGCGCAAAGTGTGCAAAATCCATTTGCAAATATAGCGATTTTTATGACAAAGTTGAGCGTAAATGTAAATAAGATTGCCGTAATTCGCAATTCGCGAGGTGGAAATACGCCCGATGTGGTTGCTGCGGCGTTAGCGATTGAGCGTTTTGGTGGCGAAGGTATCACCGTACATCCTCGCCCCGATGCGCGCCATATCCGATACTCCGATGTGCGAGAGCTGAAAAAGGTTATTAAAACCGAACTCAATATCGAGGGTAACCCGATAGGCTCGTTTGTAGATTTGGTTTTGGAGGTTGTGCCAGCGCAGGTAACGCTGGTTCCCGATGCTGTGGATGCCATAACCTCGAATGCGGGTTGGGATACCATCGCCAATAAGGAGTTCTTGACCGATATTACAAAGCGTTTCCACGAGAAGGGTATTCGCGTCTCGATTTTCGTAGACCCGAAGCCTGAAATGGTTGCTGGAGCAGCCGCTTGCGGAGCTGATAGAGTAGAGCTGTATACAGAAGCGTATGCGGCTAATTACAAGAGTGATAGAGAGGCTGCTATTGCACCATATATCGCTGCTGCCGAGGAGGCTCGTAAGTGCGGACTTGGCTTGAATGCAGGACACGACCTCTCGCTCGAAAATCTGCAATATTTTGCCGAGCAGATTCCGTGGTGCGATGAGGTTTCGATAGGTCATGCACTTATCAGCGACGCCCTCTACTACGGCTTGGAAAATACGGTGCAGCTCTATCGCAGATGTTTGCGATAGAATGCAGAATGCAAAATTCAGAATGCAAAATTCAAAATTAGCTAATGGCTAATGGCCAATGGCTAAAAGCTAAAAAAATAATGACTAACCCACTACAACTACCGATTTTTGAAAAAATTTCGCGCCTTGTTGATGAACGAGGTGTGGAGGCGTATGTTGTGGGCGGATATGTCCGCGACTACTATCTGCGTCGCCCTTGTACCGATATTGATGTGGTGGTTGTGGGTAGTGGTATCGAGATAGCCGAAGCGCTCGGTAGGGAGCTGAAAACCAAAGTTTCGGTCTTTAAGACCTTCGGAACTGCAATGTTGCGTGCCGATGGCTACGAGGTGGAGTTTGTGGGGGCGCGCAAGGAGTCCTACTCCCCCGATTCGCGCAAACCGCATGTCGAAGATGGCACTATCGAAGATGACCAGCGTCGCCGCGACTTTACGATAAACGCTATGGCGTGGTCGCTCAATGGCAAAAACTTTGGCGAGTTGGTTGATCCATTTGACGGAATGTATGACCTCGAAGATTGTATTATCTGCACTCCGTGCGACCCCGATATAACCTTCTCGGATGATCCATTGCGTATGATGCGCGGAATCCGTTTCGCCTCGCAACTCGGCTTCGAGTTGGAGGACGAAACCTTCGAGGCGATGAAGCGCAACCGTGAGCGCATCAAAATCGTGTCGCAAGAGCGCATTATCACCGAGCTGAATAAAATTGTCGCATCGCCAGTCCCTTCGATTGGTTTTGAACTGCTCGAACTGACCGGTTTGTTGGAGATAATTTTCCCCGAAATGCACGCCCTTTGCGGTGTGGAGCGCAGAGGCAATCACGCCCATAAAGACAACTTCAAACATACGCTGAAAGTGCTTGATAATGTGGCTCGTAAGAGCGATGATTTGTGGCTGCGCTGGGCGGCTGTGATGCACGATATCGCAAAGCCTAAATGTAAGTCGTATGACCCTCGCATCGGTTGGTCGTTCCATGGTCACGAGGTACTCGGCTCGAAGATGGTGCAACCGATTTTCCGCCGCTTGAAATTGCCACTTGGCGAGACTATGAAGTTTGTGCAGAAGATGGTATTTTTGCACTTGCGACCAATTATTTTGGCGGAGGATGTTGTAACGGATTCGGCGGTACGCCGTCTGCTCTTTGAGGCGGGTGACGATGTTGATAAGTTGATGACTCTCTGCGAGGCGGATATTACATCGGGCATAGAGAGCAAGGTAAAACGCTTTTTGGCGAATTTTGAGTTGGTGCGTGAGAAGATGCGTGACCTCGAGGAGCGTGACCGCATCCGCAACTTCCAACCGCCAATTACGGGCGATATAATAATGAAGGAGTACGATATTGCCCCTTGTGTAATGCTTGGCGAGATAAAGGAGATAATCAAGAATGCCATTCTCGATGGGGAGATACCTAACGACTACGATGCCGCCCACGCCTTAATGGAGCGACTTGCCGAAGAGCGTGGCTTAGTCAAGAGAAAATCGTTCTGATGGACTCTTTTTGCACCTTACTTGCGGCGTAAATGCTCACATACGCCCAAGTATGCTGCGCTTTCCGCCACTGCATAACGCACAAAAATAGCCTCATCATTGACGATTTTGATGTGGTGGAATGGTCATTAGCCTTAGCCACCCAAAGGTGGCTATAAAAGGACAGAGATATTGGCTGTTATTAGCTATCCGTATCTGACTTAAATTTGTCAATTAGCGTCAAAACACCGCCAATGACAGCACCGCAGAAAAACAAGATGCCGTAACCAGCAGCAGCAAGAATAGCGATGCCTATAAGGAACATCACCAGATAACCTATCCAAACTAATATCTCCATAGCAGTTGACTTTGTGAGTACAAATTTAACACAAATTATTCAATTATTCGTTACGCTCCTCAATTCTTGTAGGTTGCATACCGAGTACCGACTCAATTTCGGCAATCATTCTCTCCTTGTGTTCTTCGGTATCCACAGGAGCGAGGACTAAAAAAGCGATGAACTCAAATTCATCGCTTTTTTCTATTTCTTACTATGCGAAAATAACCATTTGAGTCTTTCGGCGGTAAACGACTCTCCGCAGGCTTCACGATGACCGAGTCCAGGTAGTACCGAAAAATTTACCCGACCACCTAATCTCTGGATTTCCGAGGTAAACCACTGTAAATCCTCTGCGCTACGCTCAAATTCGCCTACGGTAACGCAGAGTGGCGTTTTGAGATATTCGTTTGGCTCGGCATTGCGGTTACCTGCCGATGCGATAAATGCCGCAGCAAAAAAGTCGCTTCTCTCTCGCAATATCTTCCAAGTTCCCATTGCACCCATTGAAAAGCCGCATAGGTAGATACGATTGGTATCAACTCCGCACTCTTTGATATAATGGTCTATCAACTCGAAAATCTTATCCTTGTATCCCGGCATATCTCTGTGGGCAATCCATTCGTGGGTTGGCGGACATTGTGGAACGATAAAATAGATTGACATCTCGCTTTTCAGCAAAAAGTCGTGTATGTCCCACACGGAAGGTACATGTATCTGCCTTTCGTTATCCTCTCCGCTGCCACTCTTTCCGTGAAGATATATTAAAAGTGCGGGCATTTTGTCGTCGCTTGATAACTTTGCAAACTCTTGGTATTTAACCCCTGCAAATTCCTTTGGCTCAAATTGTTGAGCAATGGCCGATGTGTAACATAAAGTTGTTGCAATCACCAAAAAAATAGATTTGATAATCTGATTCATATAGAGTTGTTGTTTTAATGTTTTGTGCAAAGATAGGCGGAATTTTTATCGGTTGTAAGCCTTGCTGTGCGAATCGTCAAATAATGGCGTTGGAACGACTATTCGGCTAACGGATAGTAAGGGCGAATGAGTCCAATAAGACAAATACGACCTATAAGACTAATAGGTGATTTGCGTTTCGCATTATTCCCATTCGTCCCATTTGACTCATCAACTCATAAAAAATCTCAATTCTCAATAAAAAAGCCAATGGCTAATGGCCAATAGCTAATAGCCCTCAAAAATAATCGGCAAAAAATTTGCTAAATATATACAAAGTATATAACTTTGCACCGTTAAAAAATTAACAGAAAAGATTAGGTTTTCTAAACACATAAAAATTTTATCAAAATTATGGCACAAATTAAGATTG
>SUZQ01000022.1 GCA_015059875.1 Rikenellaceae bacterium
ACCGTCACGACTTCGGCACTCAGCGTGCGATGTTGAAGATGATCGGTAAGCGCCGTCAGTTGTTGGAGTACTTGAAGGAGGTAGATATCGAGCGTTATCGTGCTATCGTTAAGGCTTTGAACCTTCGTAAGTAAGAGAGGTCAGCAGAATGGGGCAACTCGTTTTTCAGAGTTGCCTTCATTTTGTCTTTTAGTTTAGATGTTGACGAGAGAAAAAAGTAAAAGAAACAAAATATTTTGACGATTTAGATGATTATGGAAGAAAAGAAGTTGTACAATGCTGTACAGAAGTTTATCCCGCTGGAAGGTGGCCGCGAGATAATGATTGAGACTGGTAAGTTGGCAAAGCAGGCTGATGGCTCGGTTGTCGTAAAACAGGGCGATACGATGTTGCTTGCAACGGTAGTGGCTGCAAAAGATGCAAAAGAGGGTACCGACTTTATGCCTTTGCAGGTTGAGTACAAGGAGAAGTTCGCTGCCGTAGGTCGCATACCAGGTGGTTTTATGAAGCGTGAGGGCAAAGCTGGCGATAACGAGATTCTCGTTGCTCGTCTTATTGACCGTGCGCTCCGTCCACTCTTTCCAGCTGACTACCACGCAGAGGTTTATGTTACCGTAAACCTCATCTCAGCAGATAAGGATATTCAGGCTGATGCACTTGCAGGTTTGGCTGCTTCGGCTGCACTCGCAGTATCGGATATTCCATTCGGAGGCCCAATCTCGGAGGTGCGTGTTGCTCGTATCAACGGAGAGTATTGTATCAACCCTACATTCTCGCAGATGAAGGATGTAGACCTCGACATTATGGTCGCAGGTACTATCGATAATATCTTGATGGTTGAGGGTGAGATGATGGAGGTTAGCGAGGAGGTTATGCTCGGCGCAATCAAGTATGCTCACGAGGCTATCAAGGGACACTGTGCTGCACAGATCGAGTTGATGAAGGAACTCGGCAAGGATGTTAAGCGTGAGTATTGCCACGAGACTAACGACGAGGAGTTGCGTCAGACAATTATCTCGGAGTTGTACGACAAGGCGTACGCAATCGCAACCAGCGGCACAATGAAGCACGAGCGTTCGGAGGCTTTCGAGGCTTTGGAGGCGGAGTTCGCATCGCGCTACACCGAGGAGGAGTTGGAGGAGAAGGCTCCGCTTATCCACAAGTACTTCCACGATGATGTACAGAAGATGGCTATGCGTAATATGATTCTCGATGAGGGCAAGCGTCTTGATGGCCGTCGTACCGATGAGATTCGTCCTATCTGGTGCGAGGTTAACTATCTCCCATGCGCTCACGGATCGGCAATCTTCACTCGTGGCGAGACTCAGTCGCTTTCGAGCGTTACACTCGGTACAAAGCTCGATGAGAAGCAGCACGATGAGGTGTTGTTCCAGGGTTCGGATCAGTTTGTACTCCACTACAACTTCCCTCCGTTCTCGACTGGTGAGGCTAAGGCATCGCGTGGCGTAAGCCGTCGTGAGATCGGTCACGGTCACCTTGCATGGCGCGCATTGAAGCCAATGGTTCCAGTAGGCGAGGAGAATCCATACGCAATCCGCGTAGTGTCGGATATCCTTGAGTCGAACGGCTCGTCATCTATGGCTACCGTTTGTGCCGGCTGTATGGCGTTGATGGATGCAGGTGTTAAGTTGAAGAAGCCTGTATCGGGTATCGCAATGGGACTTATCTCGGATTCGGCAACATGTCGTTGGGCTGTATTGTCGGATATCTTGGGCGATGAGGATCACTTGGGCGATATGGACTTCAAGGTTACAGGTACTCGTGATGGTATCACCGCAACACAGATGGATATCAAGGTTGATGGTCTTTCGTATGAGGTGTTGGCACAGGCTTTGGAGCAGGCTCGCGTAGGTCGTCTCCACATTCTCGATAAGATTACCGAGTGTATTGCTGAGCCTCGCGAGGATTACAAGCCATTTGTACCTCGTATCGAGCAGATTGTTATTGAGAAGGACTTTATCGGTGCAGTTATCGGTCCTGGCGGCAAGGTTATTCAGGATATTCAGAAGACAACTGGTACTACAATTACAATCACCGAGACCGAGACTTCGGGATTGGTTGATGTATTTGGACCAGATAAGGAGTCGATTGATGCAGCAATGGCTCGCATTAAGGGCATCGTAGCTGTTCCAGAGGTAGGTGAGACATATCATGGAGCTATCAAGTCGATTGTTGATTTTGGTGCTTTTGTAGAGATTCTCCCAGGCAAGGAGGCGTTGCTCCACATTTCGGAGATTGACTATAAGCGTTTCGAGACGATGGAAGAGACAGGTTTGAAGGAGGGCGATGAGATTGATGTTAAGTTGATCGGCATCGACCAAAAGACCAATAAGTTGCGCCTTTCGCACAAGGCTATTCTTCCTAAGCCAGAGGGCTGGGTGGAGCCTGAGCGTAAGCCACGCGCACCACGCGGCGACCGTCCTGAGCGCGGAGAGCGCGGCGACCGTCGTCCACGCCGTGACCACCACAAGGAGTAATAAATATCTATTTAGAGTAGATGTGTGGGAGAGGGACCTGAAAAAGGTTTCTCTCTCTATTTTTTCGGAATTATATACTTTAATGTTGTGGTTTATAATAATTCGTCATTCTGAGGCTTCGTAGAAGCCGTGAGAATCTCCCTTATTGTATTTTAACAGAAAAGTGGGAGATTGCCACGAGCCTAACGGCTCTCGCAATGACGAGCGATTTTACAACATTAAAGTATATAATTCCCTTTTTTTTGAACAATTGAATGGTTCTTGTCTATATTGAGTGAAAAATATCACTTTTTGGCTCTAAATATACTCTGTAATTTGTTGGTTTATCAAAAAAATATATATCTTTGTAGCGAAATAGGCATATACTCGATTTGGAGAAAAATAGATTGAAAAAAATAATAAATTTTTAACTTTTAACAATTAAATTACAACTATGAAAAATCTCTTTAAGATGGTGTTGGTGCTTGTTGCTGCCGCTATGACAATGACAAGCTGCGACGGTTTCAAGAAGATGGCAAAGAACATGTCGGAAGTTAGCATTAATTGCACTCCTGAGGTTCTTGCTCTCAACAATGGCAAGGTGGTTGCTGATGTTTCGGCAGAGATTCCTGCTAAGTATTTTAACAAGAATGTAACATTGAGAGTTACTCCAGCCCTCGTTTATGCAGGTGGTGTAACTAAGGGTGAGTCACTCCTCCTTCAGGGCGAGAAGGTTGCTGACAACGGTATGCTTGTTCCTAACAAGGAGTCGCTCAGCATCAAGCGTCAGGTGGTATTCGATTACAAGCCTGAGATGAAGATTTCGAACCTCGTTCTTATTATCGAGGCAAAGAGTGGCAAGAAAGGCGATTTCGTTCTCTTTAATGCTAATACAGGCGAGACTCTTGCTGCTGATACAAAGCTTACTCCAGCAGAGTATGGTTTGGTGATTGCAAAGGGCGTTAATACTTTGCAGGGCGACCTCAATTATGCAGAGGCTATGGTTGTTGCTCCTAACAACTTCAAGCGCGTAACAACTGTTGTAACAAAGGCTGATATCGTATACCGCATCAACTCGGCAAAGGTTGGCAGAAAGGCTACTCAGACTGCTGATATGAAGGCTTTGAAGGCTGAGGTAGAGGGCAATGTGAACAACTCTCGTATCGCTCAGAGCGTATATGTTAATGGTTATGCTTCGCCAGATGGCCCTGAGAAGTTCAATGACAAGTTGTCGGAGAAGCGTTCAAAGACTGGTTTGCAGGCTGTAGAGAAGATGCTTGCTGATGCAGGTGTAAAGATCGACGCTGCTGCATACGGCGAGGACTGGGATGGTTTCCAGGCTGCTGTTGCTGCTTCGAACATTGCAGATAAGGATCTTATCCTTCAGGTTTTGAAGATGTACTCTTCGAGCGCAGAGCGTGAGCAGGAGATTAAGAATATGTCGTCTGTATTCAAGTCGCTCAAGACTGATGTGTTGCCACAGCTTCGTCGCGCACAGGTTGTCAATAGCTCGGATGTAACAGGTTGGAGCGATGAGGAGATGATCGTTCTTGTAAAGGGTGGCAAGGCTTCAGAGTTGAATGTTGAGGAGTTGCTCCACATTGCATCGGTTTGCGACGGTGTTGCAGAGGCTGCATTGGTTGAGGCTTCGAAGTCGGGCGATGCTCGCGTTTGGAACAACCTCGCTGTTGTTTATGCAAAGAAGGGCGATTACAAGAAGGCTGTTGAGTGCTTGAATAAGGCAGATAAGAGCGTAGCAGCAGAGTTGAATAACAACTACGCATTGGTTTATGCAGCTGAGGGTAATGTTGCTAAGGCTGAGGGTTATGCTGCAAATGCATCTGCTGAGGTTAAGTCTTTGGTTGCTGCAGCAAAGGGTGACTATGCAGTTGCAGCACAGGGCTTGAAGTCGGGCTACAATGCTGCTATCGTAAACTTGCAGAACGGTAATCTCGCAGCTGCAAAGCAGTGCATCGCAAGCGATATGTCGGCTGACGCTGATTATCTCCGTGCAGTTATTGCTTGCCGTGAGGGTAATGTTTCTGAGGCTAAGTCGCAGCTCAATAGCGCAGTGTCGAAGGATGCTTCGTTGAAGGCTAAGGCTGCAAGCGATGTAAACCTCGCTGCTTTGAAGTAGTCAATAACAACTATACAAAATAGGCTCCCGATTGGGAGCCTATTTCTTGTATGTGGTAATCAGCATTGAGTTACCGCCTATTGGATAATATTGTTGAGTATTCCCTCTTTATCGTATCCGCAAAGATGTCGCAACTCTGCCACTGTACCATGCTCGATAAACTTATCATCTATGCCGAGCGTAACAACAGGTGTGGTAATATTGTTATCGTTAAGCACCTTTATCACAGCCTCGCCTGCACCACCTCGAATAACTCCATCCTCGATAGTTACGATACGCTTAAACTTGCGGGCAACCTCCACGATAAGTGACTCATCAAGCGGTTTAGCAAATCGCATATCATAGATAGCAGCACTTACGCCTATCACTTCCGCCTGCTCGGCCGCCTGCTCGGCATCGGCGCAAAGTGTTCCAAACACGAATATTGCAACATCTTTTCCCTCGCGAACTTTGCGTGCGCGACCAATCTCTATCGCCTCAAATGGCATATCACGCCACTCTGTCCCGCGACCTGCACCGCGTGGATATCGTATTGCGAATGGGACATCGCTTTGCAACGCTGTAAACATCATATTTCGCAATTCCCACTCATCCGAAGGTGTCGCAACGATGATATTCGGAATGCAACCTAAATAGGCAATATCGAATGCTCCGTGATGGGTTGCACCATCTTCACCTACCAAACCGCCTCGGTCAAGGCAGAGAGTAACAGGGAGATTTTGGAGTGCTACATCGTGGATGATATTGTCATAAGCGCGCTGCATAAATGTCGAGTAGATGTTGCAGAACGGACGCTCGCCTGCCGCTGCAAGTCCTGCCGAGAATGTTACGGCGTGACCTTCGGCTATACCAACATCGAAGCATCGCTCTGGCATCTCGTTCATCATAATTGTCATCGAACAACCCGATGGCATCGCTGGCGTGATACCTACTACGCGCTTGTCAAGACGAGCAAGGTCGAGTAGTGTTTGTCCGAACACATCCTGCATTCGTGAGGCTTTCGACACACTCTTAATTCGCTCTCCCGTTTCGGGGTTGAAGCATCCAGGGGCGTGCCAAACCGACAGATCTCTCTGCGTAGGGGCATATCCGTGTCCCTTTTCGGTTATTACATGTAGCAACTTTGGTGAGTTGATGCTCTTCAATGCTCGGAGTGTGCGTACAAGCCTCTTTACATTGTGACCATCGACGCGACCAAAGTACCTAAAGCCAAGACTCTCGAAGAGATTACTGTTCTGCAATAGACCGTGCTTTATACCATTTCCAACCTTGCGGCAGAGATCCAGTGTTCGTGGAGTGCGAGATAATAACGACCACAACCCCTGCTTCAAGCGATTATACTTCGAAGAGGTCGAAAGACGCAAGAGATAGTGATTTAGCGCGCCTTGCGACTTGTCGATAGACATATTGTTGTCGTTGAGGATAACCAGAATGTCGGTGGTTCTGTCCGAGCCAGCATTGTTTAATCCCTCAAATGCGAGTCCTCCACCAATTGAGCCGTCGCCGATAACGGCAACAGTTTTGCAACTCTTTTGTTGCAATTTAGCCGCTTGAGCCATACCGAGAGCCGCTGATACCGATACAGAGGAGTGTCCTGCTCCAAAGGTGTCGTATTCGCTCTCTGCCATACGCGGGAAGCCACTCAAGCCCCCTAAACGGCGATTTGTGCGAAAGGCATCTCGACGCCCTGTGATAATCTTGTGGGCGTATGCTTGATGACCTACATCCCATATAAGATTATCGGTTGGAGTGTCGTAGACATAGTGTATCGCTACTGCTATCTCCACTGCTCCGAGCGACGATGCAAGATGTCCTGGATTTACCGCACACTGCTCAATGATATATTGGCGTACCTCGTCGCAATAACGGGGTAGCTCATCTATTGACAGCTTACGCAAATCGGCAGGCGAATTGATGCTGTACAGATATTTATACTCTATTTTAGTCATATTATCTTATCTTCCTCTCTCGACAAGGCTTTAGAATGGATATCCTACGCCAAAGTTAAGAGAAGTATTCTTCCATTTGAAGTTATGTATCCATCGTTGTCCAACGGGATTGTTTGGGCTGTGTAGCTGAATACCCCAATCAAGTCGCAAGATGGCGAACTTGATATCGAGTCGCAGACCTATACCCGTATTGAATGCCAATTGCCTGTAGAAGCTATTGAAGTGGAATACCGACTCTGGAGCGTAGTTTACACCCTTGCGGCCTATGTACCAGATATTTCCTAAATCGAAGAATGTTGCACCATGAAACATTCCCCAAATTGGGAATCTAAATTCGATATTTGCCTCCAACTTCATATCGCCAAGCTGTGTCGGGTAGACAACATTTGTAGGAGCAGGCGATGCTCCTGGGCCGAGCGTTCGTGGTGCCCAACCTCGCATACTGTTACTTCCTCCGGCATAGAACAGACGGTCAAATGGGACAGCGTCGGAGTTGCCGTAGGCGTACGCTATACCTGCATAAAGACGAGCCGCTAATGCGGTAACTTTGCCAAACATTATTTTGTGGCTTGCATTCACATCGGCACGCACATACTGCGAAAACCTGACACCCAAAAATTCGTAGTAGTCCTTACCTGGAGCAGGGCTGGAGAGCAGATGCGTTAGACCATCCAGCAGGTTTCCAGATAATTCGCAGTTGGCACGCACTACGGTGTAGTTGTTAGGTGCGAGCTTGTGCTGTTTGTTCAGTACATAAGAGCCTGAGATTGCCACAATGAGTTGCGACTCGAAACTGTGCTTCAGGTACTGATTCTGCAAGGAGTTAAAGTAGTTCTGATCTATGTAGGAGACATCCACCCAGTTGATGCCTATCGGTCTAACAACAAACGAAGAGTTGGAGCGATTGCGCCACGAATAAACCCACGAAACACTCGACAAACCACGCTGATAGTATGGTCTATCCTGATAGTTGTACGAAACCTCAAATTTGGTTTTAGGTGCAACGATGTAATTTCTTGGAGCATTCTTCGCCAACAAGAATCGTGGAAATACGAGATTTGCTGCCACTCCGAACTCCATTGCGTGACGCTTCTTTGCTTTCGGAGCTTTCATATACTCATATCCCGCAGTTCCAGTAATCTCCAACATTTCGGCCCCTCGAAAAACATTCCTATTTTGATATCCAAAAACAGCCTTCAATCCGTAGAAACTTGATGTTGCCGAAGCCTCTAACTCCGCCTTAATGCCTTGTTGAAGTGCTGGAGTACAGCGTATTTCGCAGTCGAGGTATCTCTCTTGAGTGTAGTTTATCGGTGTGCTCTCACTCTTTGCTCCTATGCCTACCCAAGTAATAGGGTTGTTACTCAACGAATCGGTGACATTTTTGAAGTCAATACGCGCACTCTTGAAGTATCCCATAGCCATCAAACTCATATAGGTCTCGTTTACCTGTGAGTAGTTGTACAGATAGTTTGGATATAGCGGTATAGCTCCACGAAGTACCGCTGGACGAACATTCGGCTTCTTGCTTTGGAATAGAATGTTTAGTCCATTGTACTCAAGTGAATCAAATGCAGTGGCGTGTTGTGGGCCTCTACCAACAGAGATTGCGTTGTAGTCCGATATAACATTGATTTTACGCAGACGATATACCGCATTATTCTCATACACCGCCTCTCCTTTTTGATTGTATGCGATACGATTAGGCTTGATGAGAACCTTAACCGCAACCTCTCGATTGCCTTTGAGTGTGTCGGCAATGAACGCAACATTGTTCACCGAGAAGTTGTAGTAACCTCTATCCTTCAGGTACATTGCGATGCGCTCGCGCTCATCCTCCAATGCCGATATATCGAACATATCGCCCACTTTGAGCTTTGTGTTTACCGTATCGGTTTGGAGTATCGGCTCAAGTAGCTGGTCGCGATAATCGTACGAGATGGAGCTGATGCGGTAGGGCTCTCCTTGATGTAGTGAGTAGATCACTTTTGCTCGCTTGCGGCGGTAGGTGGTATCAACCTCAAACCCTACTCTCGATGAGTAGTATCCGCGAGAGTTGAGAAAAAGCTTCAGGTTTGATACAGAGCGTTCCGTATCGTTCATATTGAACAAAACAGGCTCCTCGCCCATTTTGCGCTTGAGGTTATTCCACCAATTATCCTTTTTAGGATTAGCCATAAGGTATATCCAAGCGTAGAAATCTGTTCCCAAGAAGTGCTTGTTGGGCTTTTGTCGAAGATACTTTATCGCCTCGTCGCTCTTTATGCGCTCGTCGCGTGGAGCCTCCTTATCCTCCACAATCTTAACTCGTCGCAAGAGATACGCATCAGAAGGTATACGCCGCGTAACATTACATGATGAGAGTAGCACCCCCACCAGCAATGCAAATATGACATATATAAGCCTTCTCATATCCAAAAATCCTCGATTATCTCTATTCGTTGCACCTCTCCGTGCAGGTAAAACTAAACTCTCCCTCTTCGAATGATATTACACCCTTCGAAATGTACGAGGCATTCCCTATTAAAATAGTGTGCAAACCGCCATCTTTGTGGCAGATGCAGCGCACCACACCTCCGCGATTGCGAACAGTGATAGTCGTCTCGTAGTCGCAACGACCATTTAGAGCCATAGCGGTAGCACTCGATGTCATCGCCGTACCACACGAAGCGGTAATCCCTGCTCCGCGTTCGTAGGTTGCGACAAATATCTCGTTCTCTCCCAATACCTTCACAAGCGAAACATTTATCCCCTTCGGAAATTCATCCGTTAGCTCTAATACGCGCCTGCCGAGTTGCGTGAGGTGGTCATAGTCTATCTCCTCTACCTCGGCTACAATGTGAGGGTTGCCAACATTTATCGCACTCCAACGCAGACGGCTATCCAATCTCTCGATAGGCTGCGAGATGAAGTGTGACTCGCCATTTGCAAAGCCGAAGTCTGCACTATTTAACTTCACTGCCAAATCTACTCCATAAGTGGGTATGCTTGGCATGATATCCTCCTCGCGTGAAATGTGGTATATGTTACCGCCAGAGAATAGATCGAACTTGCGAGAGTTGATATACTCCTCCGCCATGCGTGCTACACAACGAATGCCATTGCCGCACATCTCCGCCTCCGAGCCATCGGGGTTGAACATTCGCATTCCGAACATACCATCTTTGCGAACAAGGAGCAGTACGCCATCGCTACCAACCGCATCTTCGCGGTTGCATACAAAACGAGCAAAGTCGGCGAGGTTGATGCCGTCGAGGTTATTCTTCACTGCATCCACCATAACAAACTCATTTCCTGAGCCGTGGCACTTTATGTAGTCAAATTTCATTCAAAAAGGTAACTATAATCGTTCAAAAATACGAAATATTAAAGAATTTTCCATAATTTTACGCAGTAAAATCGAAAAAAGAGTAAAAAATGGTCGAAAAATTCATAATGGCAGGCGATTCTGCTCTCCATATTTGCGATTCGGAGGTGGGCGAAAAGGTGGTTGTATTGCTACACGGATACCTCGAAAATATGCTCGTTTGGGAGGAGTTTGTTCCGCTTTTGTATAAGGATGTCCGAGTTATTACGCTCGATATCCCAGGACATGGCATTTCGGAGGTCAAAGGGGAGATTCATACGATGGACTACCTTGCCGATACGCTTGCTGCGGCACTCGATAAACTTGGCGTAGAGAGCATTACTGTTGTGGGACACTCGATGGGTGGCTATGTTGCACTCGCCTTTGCCGAGCGATATCCTAATCGCACGGACGCCGTTGTTCTGCTCCACTCAACGCCTTATGCCGATAGTGAGGAGAAGCGCAAAAATCGCCAGCGAGAGATCTCTCTTATCCGTTCTGGCAAGAAGGAGCTGTTGGCTCATTCAGCTCCTGAGGCGGGCTTTGCAGCCGATAACCGCACTCGTTTTCGCACAGCAATAGAGGATTTGCAGCAGACGGTCTATCTCACCGAGGATGCGGGAATTATTGCGTTGCTCAACGGAATGATTGAGCGCAAACCACAGAGCGAGATGTTGCACAATTTGGGCAAGCCGATACTCTTTATTCTTGGTCGAAAGGATGGGTATATTGTGCCAGAAGTTGCCGAAAAGATGGTTGCGGAGCATCCTGAAGCGGAGGTTGTGTGGCTCGAAAATTCGGGACACATGGGCTTTATTGAAGAGGCGAAGAGCTGTGCAGCGGCACTGTTGGAGTTTGTAGCAAGAGAGTAATGAAGGGGGCGCATAGCAATTTGAAAAGAGAATATGCGTGAGCTGATAATCACTATTGACTAACAACAAATTTTTTACTACCTTTGCACAAAATAACTAAAATAGGTATATAGCAATGTTTTTGGAAAATTCCACACAAAAGGGCTGGATTGAGGTGGTTTGTGGCTCGATGTTTTCGGGCAAGACCGAGGAGTTGATTCGTCGTTTGCGTCGTGCCGAGTTTGCACACCAGCGCGTTGAAATTTTTAAGCCGCAGATAGATGTACGATACTCGGAGGATGAAGTCGTTTCGCATAATCACTCTACAATTCGTTCTACTCCCGTAGAGTCGCCACAACAGATTCTGCTGATGTCCTCGGAGGTTGATGTCGTGGGTGTTGATGAGGCTCAATTCTTCGATGATAGCATTATTGATGTCTGCCGCGAATTGGCTAATCGTGGTGTGCGTGTTATCGTTGCAGGTCTTGATATGGACTTCCTCGGCAAGCCGTTTGGCCCAATGCCAGCATTGATGGCGATTGCAGAGTATGTGGACAAAGTTCACGCCATCTGCGTACATTGTGGAAACCCAGCACAGCACTCGCACCGCTTGGCAAAGAGCGAGAAGTTGGTGATGCTTGGCGAGAAGGATACCTACGAGCCTGTATGCCGCCACTGCTTCCTTCGTCTGCGCAAGGAGCAGGAGGAGCAGAGCGAGTAGATGAGGCAATACAATAATTCATAAAACATTGCGTTAAGTTATTACGACAAAAATTAACCAAAAGAGATATGAGCGAAATTATCAACATCAAAGAGTTGAACGAGCGCATCGAGCGCGAGAGCCTCTTTGTGGATACTCTGCGTACAGAGATGGGTAAGGTGATTGTTGGTCAGCAGCACCTTGTCGATACACTTTTGATTGGTCTTTTGTCCAACGGACACATCTTGTTGGAGGGTGTTCCGGGTTTGGCAAAGACCTTGGCTATCACAACCTTGGCAAAGGCTGTTGATGCCGATTTTTCGCGTATTCAGTTTACGCCGGATTTGCTCCCTGCCGATATTGTGGGTACTCTGATTTACTCGCAGAAGGCGGAGGATTTCACCGTGAAGAAGGGACCTGTATTTGCGAACTTCGTATTGGCAGATGAGATTAACCGTTCCCCTGCAAAGGTGCAGTCTGCTCTGCTTGAGGCGATGCAGGAGCGTCAGGTTACTATTGGCGACAACACCTACAAGTTGCCAGAACCATTCCTCGTGTTGGCAACCCAAAACCCATTGGAGCAGGAGGGTACATACCCACTTCCAGAGGCGCAGGTTGACCGTTTTATGTTGAAGGCGAAGATTACCTACCCTCGCAGAGAGGAGGAGCGCGATATTGTGCGTATGAACCTTTCGGGTGCGGGAATGCCGCAGCCGAATAGGGTTATTACCCCTGAGGATATCGTTAAGGCTCGCAAGGTGGTTGAGGATGTATATATGGACGAGAAGATCGAGAAGTATATCGTTGATATCATCTTCGCAACTCGTGAACCAGCGTCGTACAACCTCGAAAAGTTGCAGTCGTTGATTGCTTACGGAGGCTCACCTCGTGCAAGTATCTCGTTGGCAAAGGCTGCACGAGCTTACGCATTTATTCGTCGTCGTGGATATGTTATTCCAGAGGATGTTCGTGCGGTGTGCCACGATGTTTTGCGTCATCGTATCGGCTTGACCTACGAGGCAGAGGCGGAGAATATTACCTCGGAGGATATCATCACCGAGATTCTCAATAATGTTATTGTACCTTAACAGATAACTCTTTAGCGGGGTGGAGCAGACCGAGAACGATATCTTGAAGCGCGTCCGAAAAATCGAAATCAAGACGCGAGGTTTGTCGAATGAGATTTTCGCAGGAAAGTACCATACGGCATTCAAGGGGCGAGGTATGTCCTTTGCTGAGGTGCGCGAATATCGCATTGGCGACGATGTGCGCGATATCGATTGGAATGTTACGGCACGCTCTCGCAAACCGCATATCAAGGTCTACGAAGAGGAGCGCGAGCTGACAATGATGTTGATGGTTGATGTCAGCGGCTCGCGTATGTTCGGCACAACGGACTACCTCAAGAAGAATATCATCACCGAGTTGGCGGCAGTTCTTGCATTCTCCGCATCGCAGACGGGCGATAAGGTGGGGTGCATCTTCTTCTCGGATAAGGTCGAGAAGTTTATCCCACCGAAGAAGGGGCGCAGCCATATCTTGATGATTATTCGCGAGTTGGTGGGCTTTGTGCCAGAGTCGAACGGCACGGCCATCTCGGAGGCGGTGCGCTATCTTACGGGTGTAAATAAAAAGCGTTGTACGGCCTTCTTGTTGTCCGACTTCTTGAACTCAAAGCGCGACGATGAACCATTGAATGATGCTTTGAAAATAGCTTCGTCGCGTCACGATATTATCGCCTTGAAGGTCTCGGATCCACGCGAGAGGGATATTCCCGATGTGGGTATCGTGGAGTTGCAAGATGCCGAAACTGCGCGCAAAGTGTGGGTGGATACCTCTTCACGCGCGGTGCGTGACCACTATGCCGAGGCGTGGGCGGAGCGCGAGAACAAGACGCGCGAATTGTTACTACATAACCGCATAGATATAGCCGATATTTCGACAGATTCGGACTATGTTGCAGAGCTTATAAAGTTGTTCAAGCAGCGATGAAATCTCTAAGATATATAACAGTATATGTATTGACATTTTTTGCTGTGCAGGTGGCGGTGGCACAAGGTGTGCCAACCATTACCTCGCGCCTGTCTGCCGATACAGTGATGATTGGCGACAGAGTGACTCTGACAATCGAGGTGGAGAAGGATGTAATGCAGAGTATAATCTTCCCGACTTTCGATTTTACGCAGCGAGTCGCTGAGGGGGACGAGGCGGAGCAGCCGCAGCAGCGTGAGCCAAGCATTGAGGTTATCAATGACTTTGCTCCCGATACCATCTCTATGGGAGGGCGACGAGTGTTGCTTCGTAAGCGATACGAGATGGCGGTCTATGACGAGGGTATATATAAGTTGGGCAAGGCGCAGGCTCTCTATGTAGACAAGAATATTGTGGATACTCTCATCGCCGAGCGCGAGGAGGAGCTGTATGTAAAGACCTTCCAGATTGACTCCACGATGAAGAGTGTGCGCGACTTGAAACCGCAAAAGACTCTGAAGCTGCGCTTTGCAGAGTTTAGTGGCTATCTCGGAATTGCGTTGGCGGTGGCTCTGTTATTAGCGGGTGTTATCTACCTGTTGGTGCGCTATCTGCATAAGCGAGGAAAACACCTCTCGGATATCTTCAAACCTGCACCTCCTGTACCAGCGCATATTGTGGCTATCGAAGCTCTGGAGAAGTTGCACAACGAGAAGTTGTGGCAGAATAATAAGCACAAGCAGTACTATTCGGGTTTGAGTGATATTCTGCGTACCTATCTCGCAGGTCGCTTTGAGGTGGGGGCGATGGAGATGACAACCGATGAAATCGTGGATGCTCTGCGCGATGTGGAGATTGAGCATAAGTCGAAGATGGACTTATTATCGGTGTTGCGCGATGCCGACCTTGTGAAGTTTGCAAAGGCTACACCTGAGGCGAACGAAAACGAACTCGCCTACGACAAGGCGTTCTACTTCGTGGAGAATACCAAACCTGTGGAGGTTGTCGAAGAGGAGGAAGACGAGCCAACCAAAAATGAGAAGGAGGCGAAGCAATGAGAGCGATAGTGAGATATATGGCGATTGTTGCGGTACTTCTGATAGTTGGCGGAGAGGTTTCGGCACAACAGATGAAGGAGCGCGGATTGGTGCGTAAGGGTAATCGACAATTCAAGCGCGAGCAGTTCGAGAAGAGTGTTGATAGCTACCAGAGAGCGTTACAGCACGACTCGACCTCTTTTGAGGCGAAGTATGACCTTGCCTCTGCTCTCTATCGTACCGAGCGATACGAGAAGGCTGAAAAGACTTTGCAGTCGATTGTGAACGATACTACACGCACCGAGTTGGAGCGTGGCGAGGTGGCATATAATCTTGGAAATACGCAGTTTGCGCAGCAAAAATACAAGGAGGCGTTATCGTCGTATCGTCATGCTATGCGTTGCAATCCAAACGATGAGGATGCGAAGTTCAACTACGCCTTTACAAAGCGATTGATTCAGCAGCAGGAGCAGCAACAACAGCAACAGCAGAATCAAGACCAAAACCAAGATCAGCAGAATCAGGATAAGAATCAACAGGAGCAGAATCAGAACCAAGATAAAAACCAAGACCAAAATAAAGAGCAACAAAATCAGCAAGAGCAACAGCAGCAACCTCAAGACCAAAACGGCAAAGAGGAGCAGCAAGGTCAAGGTCAGCAACCTGAGGGCGCAATGAGTCCAGAGCAGGCGGAGGCTATGTTGCAGGCAATCCAGGCGGAGGAGGATAAGACGCAGGATAAACTCAAGGAGAAGGCTGGCGTGTTGATTCGTGGTGGTAAAAATTGGTAGTTAAGGGAAGATATGGAGTTTGCTAATCCAAAAATATTGTGGTTGTTGGTGGTTGTTCCTCTCGTTGTCGCCTACTATGTGTGGCGAGCGATGCAGGGTGGTGCATCTATCGTAATATCCACAACCGACTCGTTGCGTACTGCGCCGCGTACTGTGCGCTACTATTTGCGCCATCTGCCTATCGTGTTGCGTGTTGCAGCTTTGGTGTTAATTATTGTTGCCTCGGCACGACCTCAGTCCGTAGAGCATGAAACAAAGACAGAGACTGAGGGTATTGATATCGTTTTGGCAGTTGATATTTCGACTTCGATGCTTGCGCGCGACTTTCAACCCGATCGCCTTACGGCAGCGAAGGAGGTCGCTTCGCAGTTCGTAGCAAATCGTCAGGGCGACAGAATGGGACTTGTGGTGTTTGCTGGTGAGGCGTTTACACAGACTCCTCTTACTACCGACCAATCCTCTTTGCAGACGCTACTTGGTCGTCTGCGTAGTGGAGTTGTGGAGGATGGTACAGCAATCGGAAATGGATTGGCTACAGCGGTAAACCGTCTGCGCGAGAGCGACTCAAAGAGTAAAGTTATCATTTTGCTGACCGACGGAGTGAATAATCGCGGACAGATTACTCCGCTTACTGCGGCTGATATTGCAAAGGATTTGAAAATCAAGGTCTATACTATTGGTGTAGGTCGTAATGGAACGGCTCCGTATCCCGTATTTGACGAGCGAGGTCGCGAGGTCTATACCGTTGATATGAAGGTTGAAATCGACGAGAAGATGTTGCGCGAGATAGCCGAAAGAACGGGAGGAGAGTATTTCCGCGCTACGGATAAACTCTCGTTGGAGCGTATCTACGAGCAGATCGACTCGATGGAGAAGTCGAAGGTTGAGAAGTTCGATATCACCCATGTTCACGAGGAGTTTTTGCTCTATGTTTTGGCGGCGATTGCTCTGCTTGTGGTGGAATTTGTTGTTAAATATATCATCTTAAAACGCATACCGTAATGTTTCGCTTTGCCAATCCCCATCTCTTGTGGCTCTTGCTACTTGTGCCGATGATGATTATCGCCTTTGCGATACTTCTGCGTCTGCGTAAGCGCAATCTGCGCCGTTTCGGTAATGTCGAGGTCGTAAAGAGTCTTTTGCGCGATGTGTCATCATGGCGTGTACACGCGAAGTTCATATTGTTTGTCACGGCATTCTCCGCTTTGGTGTTTGCTGCTGCTCGCCCACAATTCGGTGCAAAGTTGCGCGAGGAGAAGTCGGAGGGTGTTGAGATGATGTTCGTGATTGATGTGTCGAACTCGATGTTGGCGGAGGACTTCACGCCAAACCGCTTGGATAGAACTCGCTACGCCATCGATAAACTCTTCTCACAGATGAAGCAGGATAGGGTAGGCGTTATTGTGTTTGCTGGCGAGGCTAAGGTGCAGCTGCCTATCACGACCGACTATCGTATGGCGCGTAGCTTTGCGAAGCGTCTTTCGCCGTCACTCGTTGAGGTGCAGGGAACGGATGTTTCGGATGCAATCGACCTCGCTTCGCTCTCTTTCTCGCAGCGCGAGGGGGCAAGCCGAGTGATGATACTTATTACCGATGGTGAGGCGCACGATGCCGATGCGGCGGAAGCTGCCAAGCGCGCAGCCGAGCGAGGAATACGCATTTTTACGATAGGTATAGGCTCGCCGAAGGGTGCGCCGATTCAGATAAATGGCGAATTTATCGAGGACGAAAAGGGTGAGATGGTTGTTTCGCGGCTGAATGAGGAGTTGTTGCAGCAGATTGCTGAGGTGGGCAATGGCGGATATATCCGTGCTTCGAATGCAGAGTTTGGTTTGTCGGAGATTGTGGATGAGATTGAGAAGATGGAGAAGAGCGAGGTCTCGACGCTCCGTTTCGATGAGTATAATGAGCAGTTCTATTGGATATTGTGGGTAGTGCTTGGACTCCTCCTGATTGAAGGCTTGCTGCTCGATAGACGAAACCCTCGACTGCGGAGGTTTAATATCTTCGAAAAATAGTAAAAAAAATCTCGCTTTTGGCGGGATTTTTTATTGTCTTTGACGGAAATTGTCAAATTTGCCCCATACCTTTGCACCGTGTTTAACACATTAAATCAAAACTGTTATGAAAGACTTTAGTGTTACGAAAGGTATGCCGGTAGAGAGGGTAAAACCGCTGGCATTGCTTGCGACCACGAAGATGTGTGGTGCAGGCAAAAGAGTTATTGAGGAGAAGTACTCCTCGGAGATTGAGCCGAAGAATAAGGCGTTGTGGCGACGCGAACTGCTTGTCCGATATGCCAATAGGCTGTTGGAGTGCAGTGAGAAGATTTTTGAGGATAGTCGCTTGTTCCTCACGCCTGTGCCAATCAACGGCACTACGCCACTCGGTGCGGTGATTGATTGGTGGCAGAGCTATAAATGTTCGCAGGCAGAGGATAGCAAAGGCAAGCACTATCCTATCTATGGTTGGGATTTTGGGCCATATACCAAGATGGGGCATTTGTGCAATGCCGACCACGCGCGCGGAGTCTATTATGTGGGCGATGATAATAGCGGATATTTTGCTTCTGCGGAGCAGGTGGTCTGTCTGCGCGATTCGCTTCAAGAGGTCTGCGACCACTACCAAAATATCTCCTCCATACACGGAGTGTTCGATTTGGAAGATGCTATTGAACTGCTTTTAGGAGAGAAGGTTTACAGTAGGTTATAAAAAATAGGCAGAGCAATCTGCCTATTTTTGTTTCTGTCATCTGACACTACTCTTTTGAGGTCATTATCTTGAGAATAAGCCTATCCGTTTCGCTCATTCCGTTGCGACCAATCTCGGTGAGGTTGCGGATGCAGTTATCGACATTATCCTCGATAATACCCTCCAACGAGGTTGTTACGCGCTGATTCATTGCGAGTGTTGCCGAGAGTACGGCTGTTGCCACGCCACTCGTTACCTTCAATGAGCAGGATGGCTTTGCTCCGTCGCAGATCATTCCCGTGAGGTTGGCAACCATATTCTTCACTGCGCCCGAAACCTCCTCGAAACCGCCGCCCATCAATCGTGTGATTCCGCAAGCTGAACCCGTAGCTGCCACAACGCAACCACACAATGCCGACAAACGACCAAGGCTCTGCTTGATATAGATGACCGTGAGATGGCTCAATACCAAAGCTCGCAACATCTTCTCGCGCTCAACATCGTTTGCTACGGCAAAAATCGCTACTGGAACAGTTGCCGAAATACCCTGATTGCCACTTCCCGAATTGCTCATTACGGGAACCATTGCGCCACTCATTCGTGCATCGCAAGCACCGCTGGTATGTGCCAAGATATTGGTAAAGAGCGTGTCGCCAAAGATATTTTTTGCCACGCCGCTATGGAGCATTGCGCCCAAGCCGTGACCATAATCTCCCGTAAAAGACAACTCCGCCGCAGCCACATTGCGCTGTGCCGCCTCGCCAATAAACTCAATCTTTTCGAGTGGCACCTCCTCGGCAAAATCGTAGACTTTGCGTAGTGTCAGCTCAACATCATCGCTCCCTGCAACTTCGTTGTGAGTCGCTTCATTTGTCGCAACCTCTTCGCCATTGCGACGCACCGACGAGAAGTTGGTGTGCGAGCCTGAAATAACAACCTCTGCCGTATCGTTACTTGCCGCTACGCAGACCTTTATGTAGAGAATATCATCGCTTTCGTCGGTGACAAAAATCGAAGGCTTTGCCTCCTCCAAAAAAGCTTTTGCACGCTCTACTGCTGCGCTATCAACATCGCGCAACACCTCCAAACCATACTCCGAACGCCCCGCCACGACACCGAGTGCTACGGTTATCGGCAGACCTGTCATTCCGCTATTTGGAATGCCTACGCCCATCGCATTTTTGAAGATGTTGGCACTGAGGGCCACAGATACGGTTTCAGGTGTTGAGCCTAAAGTCTCGCACGCCTTTGCAACGCAAAGCGACACCGCCATAGGCTCGGTGCAACCTATCGAAAGCACCACTTCGCGCTTTATGAGGTCGATTATTTTGTCGTGTTCTTGTACTGTCATACCGCAAAGGTATAAAAAAAAGACGAGAGACGAAAGACGAGAGAGGAGAGAAATTTCAAAAAAAAAACAATAATTTTATAAAAGATGGTATCTATACAGAAACTCTCTGCTCTACTTCAAGTCGAACTTGACAAATTCCTCGTAGTCGAATTTCCAGCCAGGGTACGCCATCTCCATCGTTTTGCGATATATTTCGGCACGCGAAGGGGCGTTAAACCGTAGTTTTGAGTTGCCGCCCTGTCGTAAGATACTTGTCTCGGTAGCGCGATAGACATTTGTGTAACGAGCCCCACCGCCGCGATATACGCCAATATTTTCGTGGGCGTAGCGGGGGTCTTCGATAAATCGCGCCCACTTCACGAGCTTAGGATCGGATTCGGTGTCGAGATTTGCCGATAATTTATCCCCCTTAAATAGTCGCTCCGAAGCCCCTTTGCGAGGGACATATTCATCCCTCATTTCGCCAAAACAGTGACCTCCAAACTCGTGCCATATAAGGGAGTTGAACCCCGTCGGATTTGTGGGGTTGAGAGCAACTCGCAACATATACTCGCCATTGCCCTCGTAGATTCGTCGCGAATACATCATGCCGCGATATAAGCCTGTACTCGTGCAGTTTACGACCATTTCGACATACAATGTCGTAGGAATATCTTTTCTGCCGATACTCTCCAACCCCTGCTTGCAGAGATCGAAAACCTCCTGTCGGTTAAATCCAGCATTTGACATCTGTGTCGGTTTGCGCTGCCAATAGCCGAAGCGCGAAGCTCGCTCATTATCGAAGAGCCCTACGCCTCGTTCGGGAGAGTGAGCGTAGACGATATAGACATTGAATAGCGAGCGCAACTTCTTGTATGGCTCAATCTCGAAAATCGCCTCGGCTGCGCGCTCTAACCAGTAGTCGGCAGTGCCACCAACAGCATATTCAGCCTTGTCATAGCCGTCACCCACAATAAATATATCCACACCAGCCCCCTCTGTCGCCTTTTGATATATGCGGCAATAGCCGTCGGGATGGTAGCCTTGCGGAGCTATTTTGTCTATTTCGCAATCCACAAAGAGTCGGAAATCGTAGTGAGATTCCTGCTGTGGATAGCATATTATTGAGCGAGCAACCTTATCAATACTCTCGCGTGGCACATGTAGGGTAGTGGTGGATAGTCTGTTCCCTCTAACATCAATACGGCGAATCTTTTCCAATCGGGCAAGCGAAGGAGGAAGCTCTCCTTTGATTGAGTTGGAACGGAGGAGCAACTGCTCAAGAGATGGGAAAGCATCGAAGATATCGGGTAATTTGCCTTGCAGATTATTTTCGGCGAGCTCTATTTTGACAATTTCGCCCTTGTCGTTGCAGGTTATACCCTCCCATTCACCAATAGGCTTGCGTGTCATCCAGCCCTCGTGGCGATGCCAATGTTTGCCGTTGGTCGCTTTGTAGAGTTGTTTCAGTGCTTCACGCGGAGTTTGAGCAGCGATAGAAAAGCCTTGACACAGCATCAATATAACAACCAAAATACGCCTCATAATGCCTTTTTTAGAATAACTTGACTTGTCACAACCACAAATATACGAAATTATTTGCTATGAAATAGCATTATCCCGAAAAAATAGTTAACTTTGCGAGTTAAAAGACGAAAGACGAAAGGATTGCGCCGTAGGCACAAATATAAATTTCCTTAATTGTCAATTAAAAAAAAGCTAATGGCTAATGGCTAATGGCTAAAAGCAGAAAAATAATTAAAACCATATAGATATGAGAATTGCTCAATTACTAAAATCTACCGACTACGGTACTAAGGTTACCGTTAAGGGTTGGGTGCGCACAAAGCGTGGAAACAAGAATGTGGCTTTCCTTGCGTTGAATGACGGTTCGTGCGTTGCAAATATTCAGATTGTAGCCGACCTTGCAAAGATATCCGAGGAGGAGTTGAAGCCTGTAACTACAGGCGCGTGTGTGGCTGTTGAGGGTACTCTTGTTGAGTCGCTCGGTGCAGGTCAGGGTGTTGAGGTGCAGGCTGATAGCATAGAGGTATACGGCACTGCCGACCCTGCAACCTATCCATTGCAGAAGAAGGGACACTCGTTGGAGTTCCTCCGCGAGATTGCCTACCTTCGTCCTCGTACCAACACTTTCGGTGCTATCCTGCGTATCCGTCACGCTATGGCGTACGCTATCCACAAGTACTTCAACGACAATGGTTTCTACTACTTGCACACTCCGCTTATCACCGCTTCGGATTGCGAGGGTGCAGGCGAGATGTTCCAGGTTACAACCCTCGATTTGAACGATATGCCTCGTACCGAGGAGGGGGCAATCGACTTCTCGCAGGACTTCTTCGGCAAGCCTTGCAGCCTTACCGTATCGGGACAGTTAGAGGGCGAGTTGGGCGCATTGTCTATGGGACAGATTTATACTTTCGGCCCTACATTCCGTGCCGAACACTCGAATACTCCACGCCACTTGGCAGAGTTCTGGATGATTGAGCCAGAGGTTGCATTCTTCGATCTGCAGGACAATATGGATATGGCAGAGGAGTTCTTGAAATACCTTATCCGCTACGCTCTCGACAACTGCAAGGAGGATCTCGAATTTATGAATAAGATGTGGGATAACGAGTTGCTGGAGCGTCTTAACTTCGTATTGGAGAATGACTTTGTACGCCTCGACTACACCGAGGGTATCGAGATTTTGAAGGCTTCGGGCAAGAAGTTCGAGTTCCCTTGCGAGTGGGGTAGCGATTTGCAGTCGGAGCATGAGCGTTACCTCGTAGAGGAGCACTTCAAGAAGCCGGTTATCCTTATCAACTATCCAAAGGATATCAAGGCATTCTATATGAAGCAGAACGAGGATGGCAAGACCGTTCGTGCTATGGATGTTCTCTTCCCAAAAATCGGCGAGATTATAGGCGGATCGGAGCGTGAGGCTGACTATGGCAAGCTATCTGCAAGAATCAAGGAGTTGAACATTCCTGAGAAGGATATGTGGTGGTACCTTGACACACGCCGTTGGGGTTCAGCACCTCACTCAGGCTTCGGACTCGGTTTCGAGCGATTGTTGCTCTTCGTAACAGGTATGAGCAATATTCGTGATGTGATTCCGTTCCCAAGAACACTTAAAAACGCAGAGTTCTAAAAATCGCGATTTTTAGAATGAATTGACAATTGAAAAATTGACAATTGACAATTAAAGGTATTTTATTTAATTTATAATAAATCAAAAACGATTTGTCGTTTTTACCATTAATTATCCATTATCAATTGTCAATTATCAATTAAATAAAACCAAACCCCTACTTAAAACTTGAACAGACCAAATTTGTAAGTTGCAGTAGGGGTTTTTATATAGTATGAAATTATCAAACGCACAGCTGCTCTCGTTGCAGCAGAAACTCTCGCCACAGCAGATTCAGATGATTAAACTTCTGGAGCTGCCCACCGTTATGCTCGAACAGCGCATAAAGGAGGAGATTGAGGAGAATGTTGTTCTCGAAGAGGAGCACCCTGCCGAGAGCGAGGAGGAGCCTCAGCAAATCTCGGTCGAGGAGTATCTGCGCGAGGATGATACACCCGCCTACAAGAGCCGCTTGAATCACTACTCGAAAGATGACCAACCCCGAAATATCCAAATCTCGGGCGGTCGCTCGTTGCAGGAGTCGCTTATCGAGCAGTTGGGCTACAAAAACCTCTCTGAGTTCGAGATGCAACTCGCCACATTCCTTGTTGGAAGTATTGACGAAGATGGCTATCTCCGCCGAGATTTGGAGTCGCTCGCTGACGATATAGCCTTCTCGCTTGGCATCGAAACGACAAGTGGGCAGTTGGAGCGATTACTCTCGATAATACACCGATTGGAGCCTGTGGGCGTTGGTGCGCGGGATTTGCGAGAGTCACTGCTGTTGCAGATTGAAGCACAGCCTCTCGACACTCCGGAGCGCGAATTGGCTCACAAGATACTTAAAAACCACTTCGAAGAGTTTGTCAAGAAGCACTACGAGCGATTGATGACACGCCTTTTGGTTACGGAGGAGGAGTTCCGCGATGCGGTGCAGGAGATTCAGCACCTCTCGCCAAAACCTGGAAATCTCTTTTCGGAGGGTGGCTCGGAGGCTGCGCCATATATTATTCCCGACTTTCTGCTCGACTACCACGATGGGCAGTTCGACCTCTCGCTCAACTCTTACAATATTCCCGAACTGCGTATCAATCGCCACTATGTCGAGATGATTCGCGATATGGCGACACAGAAGGGCGAAAAGAGTGATAGCGATAAGGAGGCGATACAGTTTATAAAGAGTAAAATCGACTCGGCAAAGTGGTTTATGTCGGCGATAAAGCAGCGTCACGATACGCTGATGCGCACGATGCAGACCATTCTCGACTATCAGCGCGAATACTTCCGAGATGGCGACAGGAGCAAACTGCGCCCGATGATTTTGAAGGATATTGCCGACCGCACGGGCTTGGATGTTTCGACCATCTCGCGTGTGGTAAATAGCAAGTATGTGCAGACACAGTTCGGTATTATATTACTAAAATCGCTCTTCTCGGAGGCTATGCAGACGCAGAGTGGCGAGGAGGTGTCATCATACGAGGTGAAAAACATCTTGCAGGAGGCTATCGCATCGGAGAACAAGCGCAAACCTCTGACCGATGAGCAGTTGATGAATATCCTTAACGATAAGGGCTACTGCATCGCCCGCCGAACGGTGGCGAAATATCGCGAAATGTTGGATATTCCAGTGGCAAGATTACGCAAGCAAATATAGTTGATAATAAAATAATCCCCGAGCAAGAAAATTACTCGGGGAATTATTTATTTTAGATTAATTATCCTACTTTACAAAAGTATAAACCGAACCTGCGTGTGGCTCTCCGTTGAGATACCACTCCGAATAGAAGGTATAACCAAAGTCGTGTTTTGGATCATTGTAATATTCTGGGTTTACGGTGTAATCGTGTGAGAACGATAAAACATCTGTCGTGCCATCTCCCCACGCAATCTTCACCTCGCAGTTATCCCACTTTTCATCTCTTGCCCATTCACCGATATATAGAGATGGTGCATAACCATCTCTGCCAGGTATAAGATGTATACCCTCGAATATGGCGAGATATTCCAATGGCGCAAACGAAAGCTTCTGCTCTGGAATGGTGTACTCCTCGCCTTTGTAGGTAATAACTATCTTCGAGAGGTCTAAGCAATGCTCCGAAGATGTATCAAGCAGAGTGTTTCCCTCTGCATCATTAACATAAATCATCATAAAGAGAGGATTCCAATCAACACACCAAAAATCATCCCCATTGTTTGGATTTGAATTAGGCTCTGTATTCTCAAGTGAACACGCTGAGAAGAGAGCTGTCAGCAATGCTAAAATTAAGAATTTTTTCATAGTCCTTTGATTTAAAGTTAAATGTACGCTCGGTAATAGGTGTTATTTGTGTACAAATTTATAAATTATTTTCGATTATTGCGGTATAGTGGGCGAAAAATTGCTAAATTTGCATTGGCGTAGAAATTCTTAATTTTAATTTTGAATTTTGCATTTTGAATTCTGCATTCAAATATGACCTTCTCGTTGTCGGTGCTGGACTCTACGGTGCCGTCGTGGCGTATCGTGCCCATAAGGCGGGTAAGCGAGTGCTTGTGATTGACCGCCGTAGCCATACGGGCGGAAATTGCTACTGCGAAAATAACGATAACATCTTCGTTCACAAATACGGTGCGCATATCTTCCACACATCGAACAAGGAGGTTTGGGATTTTGTAAATCAATTTGTTGAGTTTAAGCCATTTATCCACTCGCCACTTGCAAATTATAAGAGCGAGATTTACCCACTGCCGTTTAACTTAAACACCTTCGATGCGCTGTGGGGAGTAAAAACAGCCGAGGAGGCGAAGGCGAAGATTGAGGAGCAACGACTACACCTCGACCATGAGCCTGCAAATTTGGAGGAGCAGGCACTGTCGTTGGTCGGCAAAGATATATTTGAGAAACTTATCAAAGGCTACACCGAGAAGCAGTGGGGGCGCATTTGCGAGGAGTTGCCGGCGTGGATAATTCGCCGCCTGCCACTCCGCTTTGAGCGCAACAATAACTACTTCAACGATATCTACCAAGGTATCCCTGTCGGTGGCTATAATCCACTGATTGAAGGGCTGTTAGAAGGCGTTGAAGTGCGACTCGATACCGATTACTTCGACCATCGTGAGGAGTTCGATGCGATGGCGGAAAGGGTGCTATATACGGGCGAGTTGGACCGCTTCTACAACTACCGCTTCGGCAAGTTGGAATATCGTTCATTGCGCTTCGAGGAGGAGCAGTTGCAACAAAAAGATTTTCAGGGAGCTACGGTGGTAAATTATACCGACCGTGAAACCCCATTCACACGCATTATCGAGCATAAACACTTCGAGGATCGGGGTGCGGAGCATACCGTTATTACACGCGAATATCCGATGGAGTGGAGTGAGGGTGCTGAGCCATATTATCCTGTAAACAACGAGCGCAACACAACTCTCTATGCCAAGTATCGTGCCCTTGCCGATGCCGAAACAAAGTATCTCTTTGGTGGTCGCCTTGCCGATTATCGGTACTACGATATGCATCAGGTTATAGAAAAAGCACTAAAATCGTTCTAAAAATCGTTCTGATGAGTTCTTTTTGCACGAGTGTGTCGGACTCCAAAATGCTCACATAGGTCTACTATGCTGCGCTTTTGTCGCCTAACATCGCACAAAAATAATCTCATCATTGACGATTTTTCAGTTGTGGCTTTCTGATTGATAAATTTTGCACGAATCTGCAGTAGCTGAGTTTCTCACATACGCCTGAGTATGCTGCGAACTCGGCTCTTTGCTTCGCACAAAATTTCCTCAATCATTGACGATTTTTCAGTTGTGGTTTTCTGAAAAGTTTTCCGTTTTCCGCTTTCCGTTTTCCGTTATAGTTATTATCTTTGCGGTATGGAACAAGTTAGAGCTAAAAAAGCGTTAGGTCAGCACTTTCTGACCGATCTGAATATTGCGCAAAAGATTTGCAACTCGCTATCGGGCGGAACGGCAGAGAATCCCGATGATGTTTTGGAGGTGGGCTGCGGTATGGGTGTACTCACGCAGTACCTGCTGCGTCGTGACGATATAGTTACCTATGGCGTGGATATCGACACCGAAAGTATCGCCTATCTCCACGCTCACTATCCCGATTTCTCGCCACGACTCCGCGAGGGCGATTTCCTCAAGATGTCGCTCGACGAGCATTTCCCCGATGGTGTGAAGGTTATCGGAAACTTCCCGTACAACATCTCCTCGCAGATATTTTTCAAAATCATAGAGTACCGCAACCTTATCCCCGAATGTGTGGGAATGATTCAAAAGGAGGTTGCCGAGCGCATTGCCGAGAAGGAGGGCTCAAAGACCTACGGCATCTTGAGTGTGCTGCTGCAAGCGTGGTACGATATCGACTACCTCTTTACCGTCTCGGAGAAGGTTTTTAATCCGCCCCCAAAGGTTAAGAGTGCGGTTATCCGCCTCAAGCGCAACGCCACCACCTCGCTCGACTGCGACGAACAACTCTTTGTGAAGGTTGTTAAAGCGTCGTTCGGACAGCGCAGAAAGATGTTGCGCAACTCGTTGCGCTCCGCTTTTGGCGACTTCGGCGGTGCGGAGCATCCATTCTTCACCAAGCGCGCCGAGCAGCTCTCGGTAGCTGATTTTGTGGAACTTACCAAGTGGGTGGCAGAGAATAGAAACTAAACATGATAGAGGTATGAAAAGAGTGATTCTGTTTGCAGTGTGCTTGATGTTTGGCCTGGCAGATTTGCAGGCTGCCGAGCCAAAGGCGAAGTGTGATACGCTCTATATTCTCGGTGTGGGAAATAGCTGGACTCGCGACTCGATGCGCTGGTTGAGTGCCATTGCCAAAAGTGTAGGACGCCCTGTGGTTGTAGGTCATGCCTACCTCGGTGGCTCTACCCTCGAACAGCAGTATAAAGGTATTGATGATGAGGTCTTTACCTACAAGCACGGCAGAAAGTACCAAGTGGTACACAATACCTACCAATATTGGCTCTACGACTGCACGGAGAGTCCGAAAAAGACCCCTGCGAAGGGCTACAAAAATGGTCTTGCGGGTATTGGCGTGACGCTCGAAAGTGTCGTTACGGACAAGCCGTGGGAGGTTATGGTTTTGCAGCCTGAATGTACTATGCGTCGTTATGTCAAGGAGCGTGGAGGTACATTCGATTTGAACTTGCTGGTCGAGCGCATCAAAAAGATGATGAAGCCCGAGGTGGCTGCCAAGGTGCGTTGCGGCTTGATGGTGCCATTCTCCTATCCTGCGGGAAATACCGATTATCGTCAGAGCATTTGCGATTGGTACAACAAGGGTGTGCGCCCATCAAATCAGGAGGGTTGGGATGAACTCTATGAGCGTATTCATCACTGCATTCAGAGCGAAATCAAGGAGCTTGGTGCTGCGTTGGGTAAGAACTGCGAGTTTTATGTGAATGTCGGTCAGGCGATCTACAACAGTCGCCACAACAAACACCTCGTAAAATCGGGTTACAAGTTGCAGCGTTCGCAGAACAATACCCACCTCTCGGAGGGCTTGGCGATGTATATTGCGAGCCTTACTTACGCCTACACCATCCTCGATATCGAGCGCGAAGATGTGAAGTTTTACCCTAAGTACTCGAAGGATGTGCAACTTACGGGCGACCGTGGCACGACCGATATTATTAAGGTCGAGAATACTCCGTTCCTCGCCAAGAAGGCTCGTCAGGAGGCATGGAGGGTTTGTAAGGGCAAGAAAAAATAGTGCGCTCTGTTTCAAAAGATTTATGCTCTGTTAGTGAACTAACAGGGCGTTTTTTTGTTTTGTTCGTTTTCGATTTGTAAATTTGTATGCGCAAAATGGGGTTTTGTAGAAAAAGGAGCGAAAAACCTCTTTTTTTGCGAGGAATTTGCAAGCAGAATACGATGAAGCCAATGGCTAACGGCTAATGGCTAAAAGCCCAGAATAGAAAAGTAGCTAAACAACATAAAACCAAATAAAATTATGGCAGAAAAGAAATTTATTACCTGTGACGGTAACTACGCAGCTGCGCATATAGCGTATATGTTCTCGGAGGTTGCCGCCATCTATCCTATCACGCCATCCTCGACAATGGCTGAGTATGTCGATGAGTGGGCTGCACAAGGCCGCAAAAATATCTTCGGCGAGACCGTAAAGGTCGTTGAGATGCAGTCGGAGGCAGGTGCTGCAGGTGCAGTGCACGGCTCGTTGCAGGGTGGTGCTTTGACATCAACATTCACCGCTTCGCAGGGATTGTTGCTTATGATTCCTAACATGTATAAGATTTCGGGCGAGTTGCTCCCAGGCGTATTCCATGTTTCGGCGCGCGCATTGGCTGCACAGTCACTCTCAATCTTCGGCGATCATCAGGATGTTATGGCTGCACGCCAGACAGGTTTTGCACAACTTGCAACCTCTTCTGTTCAGGAGGTTATGGACTTGGCTGGTGTTGCTCACATCGTAGCATTGAAGTCGCGTGTTCCTTTCCTTCACTTCTTCGATGGTTTCCGCACTTCGCACGAGATTCAGAAGGTGGAGTTGATGGACGAGGCTTCGCTCACAGCGTTGTTTGACCGTGAGGCGTTGAAGCAGTTCCGCGAGCGCGCTCTCAACCCTGAGAAGCCTGTAACTCGTGGTACGGCACAAAACCCTGATATCTACTTCCAGACTCGTGAGGCTGCAAACAAGTTCTACGATGCAGTGCCTGATATGGTGGCAGAGACTATGGCGGAGATTTCAAAAATCACAGGTCGTGAGTACAAGCCATTCGTATACTACGGAGCAGCAGATGCTGACCGCGTAGTTGTAGCTATGGGCTCGGTGACCGAGACTTTGAAGGAGTGCGTAGATTTCTTGAACGAGCGTGGCGAGAAGGTTGGTGTCGTAACCGTACACCTCTATCGCCCATTCTCGGCTAAGTACCTCTTCAATGTATTGCCTAAGAGTGTTAAGACTCTCTGCGTTCTCGACCGCACCAAGGAGCCGGGAGCAAATGGCGAGCCTCTCTATCTCGATATCGTAGATGCATTCTACGGACACGAGTTGCAGCCGCAGATTATCGGTGGTCGCTATGGTCTTTCGTCGAAGGATACAACTCCTGCACAGATGTTGGCTGTATATGCTAATATGGCACTTTCGACTCCAAAGAATCACTTTACCGTTGGTATCGTAGATGATGTAACGAATCTTTCGTTGCCTGTTGGCGAGGAGATTTCGATGGCAAAGGAGGGTACTTTCGAGGCGTTGTTCTTCGGTTTGGGTGCTGACGGAACAGTTGGTGCAAACAAGAACTCGATTAAGATTATCGGTGGCTCG
>SUZQ01000023.1 GCA_015059875.1 Rikenellaceae bacterium
GTCCACAATGGTGTCTTTACGCCGTTGCGCATTTGGCGCAGTGTGTGTAGATGTTCACTCAGCGTGGGTTGCCTGTTAGCTTGTTTGGGTTATGGCAGCGAAGGCCTGAGTACGAAATGAGCTACAGCAGCCTTCGCTTTTTTATGAGTTCTATTGGAAATACCGATTTGTTGGAACGACGCCTCGTTGCATTTTTCGCCTCTTGCTCTGTTACCCCCGAAACCGAAAATCGATGTATTGCTTGGGCGGAATCGATATGCCAAACCGACTCCGTTGTCATAAGCGGCTTTCACTCACCACTCGAAAAGAGAGTACTTAAAATTCTGCTTGAAAACAAACACCCCGTCGCGCTATTTCTTGGTCGTGCCATGTACAAGCGTATTCCAAAGGAATACGAAGAGGCGATTGCAGAGGGGCGTATGTTGATAGATACGGTACGAGATTGGTGTCGTCATAGTTATAAATCTGCCGAAATTCGCAATTGGCATGTAGCAGACATAGCAGATGAAATTTATATGACACCCTTCGATAGAAGCAGCCTGCTGTCGGCAATGCACCATTGCTACACTCATTACAGCAAAACCCCGATAATAATTTTGTAAATATTTTAGTGAAAAGCGAGGCAAAAAACCTCGCTTTTTTCGTGAAAAACAGCCTTCAATTAGCAACTAATGGCTAATAAGCCATAAAGTTTTCCGTTTTCCGTTTTCCGTTTTCCGTTTATTTCTCTATCTTTGCCGTTTAGAAGGAAAAATAACAATTAAAACATAGTTTTATGTCAAAGGATTTTAAGAGATATCTTATCACTTCGGCTCTGCCGTATGCCAATGGTCCGGTGCATATCGGACACCTCGCTGGCGTATATATTCCGTCCGACATCTACACTCGCTACCTTCGTTTGCGCGGTCGCGATGTAATCTCGGTCTGCGGAAGCGACGAGCATGGAGTGCCTATCACAATCAAGGCAAAGAAGGAGGGTATAACCCCACAGCAGGTGGTGGATCGCTACCATGCCATAATCAAGGATTCGTTCGAGAAGCTCGGCATTTCGTTCGATATCTACTCGCGCACCTCGTCGCCCGTACACGCAGAGACCGCCTCGGCTTTCTTCCGCAAGTTGTACGATGAGGGCAAATTCGTAGAGCAGACCACCGAGCAGTTCTACGACGAGGAGGCTAAATCGTTCCTCGCAGACCGCTATATCGTAGGTACTTGCCCAAAATGTGGTGCAGAGGGTGCATACGGCGACCAGTGTGAGGTGTGTGGCTCAACCCTCTCGCCTGACGAGTTGGTAAATCCACGCTCGACGCTCTCTGGAGCTACCCCTGTAAAGCGCGAAACAAAGCACTGGTACTTGCCACTCGACAAGTACGAGCAGATGCTCCGCGAGTGGATTCTGGAGGGACACAAGGAGTGGAAATCGAATGTCTACGGTCAGTGCAAGAGCTGGCTCGATGGCGGCTTGATGCCTCGCGCCGTAAGCCGTGACCTCGATTGGGGAATCCCTGTTCCGGTTGAGGGAGCAGAGGGCAAGGTGCTGTATGTATGGTTCGACGCTCCAATCGGCTATATATCTGCTACTAAGGAACTTACACCCGATTGGGAGAAGTATTGGAAGAGCGAGGACACCAAGCTCGTTCACTTTATCGGCAAGGATAATATCGTATTCCACTGCATCGTCTTCCCTTCGATGTTGAAGGCGCACGGCGAGTACATCTTGCCTGAGAATGTGCCAAGTAACGAGTTCTTGAACTTGGAGGGCAACAAGATTTCGACCTCGAAAAATTGGGCGGTTTGGTTGCACGAATACCTCGTAGACTTCCCTGGCAAGGAGGATGTTTTGCGTTACGCACTTTGCGCTACCGCACCCGAAACAAAGGATAACGACTTCACATGGAAGGACTATCAGGCTCGCAACAACAACGAGTTGGTTGCCGTTCTCGGAAACTTCGTAAACCGCGCGTTGGTGCTTACCAAGAAGTACTACGACGGAGAGGTGCCTGCGTGTGGCGAACTCACTGATTATGACCGCGATACAATCGCAGAGTTGTCGTCTATTAAGGCTTCGTTGGAGTCGAATATCGAGAACTACCGCTTCCGCGAGGCGTTGAAGGATGCGATGAACTTTGCGCGCATTGGCAACAAGTATCTCGCAGATTCTGAGCCTTGGAAGTTGGTTAAGACCGATGCCGAGCGCGTCAAGACAATCTTGAACATTGCGTTGCAGATTACAGCAAACATCGCTGTTGCAATTGAGCCGTTTATGCCATTCTCGGCAGCCAAGATTTTGAATATGTTGGCGTGCGAGAAGTTTGGCTGGGAGCGTCTTGGCGCTATGGATTTGCTTGCTGCGGGACACCACATTGGCGAGCCGTCGCTCTTGTTCGAGAAGATTGAGGATGATGTCATTCAGAAGCAGCTCGATCGCCTTGAGGAGATTGCAAAGCAGAACAAGGCTGCTGAAGTTAAGGCTGAGCCTCAGAAGGCGGAGTGTTCATTCGACGATTTTCAGAAGATGGATATCCGCGTTTCGACGATTTTGGAGGCTGAGAAGTTGCCAAAGACCAAAAAGCTCTTGAAATTGACTATCGATACGGGCATTGACAAGCGCACGATAGTTTCGGGTATTGCCGAGCATTTCTCGCCTGAGGAGTTGGTTGGCAAGCAGGTTTTGGTGCTTGTAAACCTTGCTCCGCGCGACTTTAAGGGAATCACCTCTCAGGGTATGATTCTCATGGCGGAGGACGCTACGGGTGCTTTGCGTTTGCTTCAGCCAAACGAAAAGACCAACAACGGCGCGATGGTTGGATAAACTAAAATGTTCCACGAAGAACAATCTTATAATGTGGGTGTAACGGAATCAAAATGAGGAAGTTACCCCACATAAAAGTATGGATAAAATGGAGAAGAATTGGGACGAACTAAGTTTCGATTTTAACTCGACGGGGGGCGAAAATCTCCGTCGATACTTCAAGGACGGCAAGTGGTCCGAACCAGAATATACCACCAGCGAGTATATTCCCGTACATATGTGTTCCGCCTGCTTGAATTACGGTTTGCAGGCATTTGAGGGGATTAAGGCGTTTCGCGGAGTGGATGGAAAGGTGCGAATTTACCGCCCCTATGCCCACGCCGCACGAATGGCGTCGGGAGCGCGAAAGCTCTGTCTGCCAATGGTTTCCGCAGATGAGTTTGTCGAGGCGTGCGTAGATATTGTTCGTCGAAACATCGCTTTTCTGCCTCCTTACGAGTCGCAGGCTGCGCTCTATATCCGCCCCGTGTTGTTCGGTACGCGCCCTCGTTTGACGGTGCGACCTTCGGGAGAGGCGGGATTTTGCGTCTTTGCAACGCCCGTTGGCCCATATTTCAAGGATGGCATAAAACCGATTGATGCCATTGTAAACCGCAATCAGGATCGTTCTGCGCCACTTGGCACGGGCGATGTGAAGGTTGGTGGCAACTATGCGTCGAGTATGCTTTCGTATGAGGAGGCGCACGAGATGGGGTATAGTGCCGTGCTTTACACCGAGTCTATCGAGCATCGCTATATCGAGGAGTGTGGCGCAGCAAACTTTATCGCAATAAAAGGTAATAGCTATATTACCCCAAAATCGCCTTCGATTCTGCCTTCGATAACCAATGATTCGTTGATGCAACTTGCTGAGGATAAGGGCTTTGATGTAGAGCAACGCCCTGTTGATGTTGCTGAGTTGCGCGACTTCGAGGAGTGTGGAGCTTGTGGCACGGGAGCGATAATTACCCCACTTGGAAATGTTTTCGATCCCGAAACGGGAGAGAAATTTCACTATGGAGATGAGGTTGGGCCGGTGCTGTCAGATCTATATAGGTCGTTGCAAGATATTCAATATGGCAGGGTGGCTGACATTCACAATTGGAATGTAATAGTTGAATAAATGCTTGGTTATCAACCGAATAAAAAAGGATTGTTCCTCGTGGAACAATCCTTTTTTGCTAATGGCCAATGGCCAATGGCTAACAGCCTATTTTGGTGTTCCTCGTGGAACAATTATCTTCCAAACTTAACCAACAGCACATTCACATCGGCTGGCGAAACGCCTGGAATGCGCGAAGCTTGACCGATTGTTGCAGGGCGTATGCGGTTGAGTTTTTGGCGCGCCTCGATGGTTAGCGACTGCATCGAGTTGTAGTCAAACCCATCGGGAATGGAGATATTCTCTAATCGGTGGAGCTTCTCTGCTACCTGACGCTCACGCTCAATATAGCCCGAATACTTGATTTCAATCTCCGCCTCCTCAATATCTTGCTCGGTAATTCCGTTTTCACGGACAAAACGACTAAGTTTTGGCAGAGCCTCAACAAGTCCCGCAAGCGTCAAATCGTTGCGCAAAGCGAGGTCGAAAATCTTTTTACCTTGCGAAATTTCGGGCAAACCGAGCGATTTTAAGTAGTTCTGAATTTCCGATATTTTCGCGCTCTGCTGACGAGTGTACGAAATAAGCGAATCTACGCGCGAAATTTTTTCGTTGAATTTTTGGTTTCGTGACTCCGAAATCAACCCCAATTTGTAACCAAGTGGGGTGAGTCGTCGATCGGCATTATCTTGTCGGAGCAGGATGCGGTACTCGGCTCGCGAGGTAAACATTCGATACGGCTCATCAACACCCTTAACTACCAAGTCGTCAATCAGCACTCCGATATACGCCTCATCGCGTTGCAAAATAATCGGCTCTGCCCCCTCGCAGCGGAGCGAGGCGTTGATACCCGCTAACAGACCTTGTGCTGCTGCCTCTTCGTATCCCGTAGTGCCGTTTACTTGTCCTGCAAAGTACAGATTATCAATAAGTTTGCTCTCTAACGAATGCTTCAACTGCGTTGGTGGGAAATAGTCGTACTCGATGGCGTAGCCAGTGCGGTAGGCGTGGACATTCTCCAACCCCCTAATCTGGTGAAGGGCAGAGAGTTGCACCTCGTATGGCAACGATGACGAGAAGCCGTTAAGGTAGTATTCGTTTGTGGTGCGACCTTCGGGTTCGAGGAAGAGCTGGTGTTGCTCCTTGTCGGCAAAGGTGCGCAACTTATCCTCAATGCTTGGGCAGTAGCGCGGGCCGATGCCCTTGATTGTGCCGTTGAAGAGTGGCGAATCCTCGAAGCCCGTGCGGAGCGTGTCGTGAACCTCCTGCGAGGTGTAGACAAGGTAGCACGGCATCTGCTCTCGTACCGCCTCTGTTTCGTCCGAGAATGAGAACTTTGATGGATTTTCATCGCCCGGTTGCTGCTCCAAAATCGAGAAGTCGATGGTGCGAGCATCGAGTCGTGCGGGTGTTCCCGTTTTCATTCTGCCGACCTCAACACCCTGACGCACAAGACTTTCCGTTACTCCGTACGATGCTGCATCGCCTGCGCGACCTCCGCCAGCGTTGTTGCGACCGCAGTGCATCAAACCCGAGAGGAATGTTCCTGCGGTAAGTACGGTGGCCTTTGCCCTAAACTCCACGCCCATCTGCGTTTTTACCCCCTTTGCGCGCGGTTTCTCGCCCTCGGTGTCAAAGAGTATCTCCGTAACCGAATCTTGCCAAATATAGAGGTTTTCGCGATTTTCGAGGCGGTGTCGCCACTCTGCCGAGAAGGCGGCCTTGTCGCACTGCGCGCGCGGGCTCCACATGGCAGCACCCTTCGAGCGATTGAGCATACGGAACTGTATGGTTGTCAGGTCGGTAACGATACCTGTTTCGCCACCGAGCGCGTCAATTTCTCGCACGATTTGCCCCTTTGCCACGCCACCTATTGCGGGGTTGCACGACATCGAGGCGAACTTGGTCATATCCATCGTTATGAGGAGCGTGCGACACCCTCTGCGAGCTGCCGCCGAAGCCGCCTCGCAACCTGCGTGCCCAGCACCTATGACAATAACATCGAACTCTTGTACCATTTCCGATTTTGGGGTTTATTACCGCGCAAAATTAAACATTAAAAATTAAAAATTAAAAGTTTTTGGGATTTGCCGACAATAATAGAAGTAATTAGGGGTTGTTAGCGGTAGTTAGTGGCAATTAGTGTGTCGGCAAAACTCTAACAATCCCTAACTGCAATATATCAAAAAATAAAGATTTGCCACTCTTGCTTGTGGCAAATCTTTATTTTGATTTGTAGACCGAAACCTCATTATATGGCTAATAGCCTAATTCTCAATTCTTAATTCTCAATTCTCAATTTATCGAGCAAAGCGAGATACTTGTCCTCTTTCTTGTGCATCTGCTTCTCCGCGCGAGGGGTTTTGTCCTTCTGACCGCAGAGGTGCAAAACGCCGTGAACTATCACGCGCAACATCTCCTGTCGTGCCGTTGCGCCATACAAGCGGGCATTATCCCTCACCGTTTCGATATCTATAAATATATCGCCAGCGATATAGCCCTCTTTGAGGTCGCTATCGTCAAATGTGATAATATCGGTAAAGTAGTCGTGCCCCAAAAACTCGATATTCATCGCACGATGCCTCTCCGCCGAGCAGAAAACATAGTTTATCTCTACAATCTCGTAGCCCCCCTCCTGCTGTGCCACCTCACGCAACCACTTGCGCATAAGTCGCTTTTGTGGCAGGCGGTAGCTGCAAGAATCTGTATGAAACATTATATCCATAGCGCAAAGATACAAAAAAAATTGATTATGGGCGGTGAATTTTGCACTGCACTTCGGATAGCGAGTTCCTCACATACGCCAAAGTATGCTGCGGACTCGCCCCCTCGCTTAGCACAAAATTCCCTCACTCATAATCAATTTTACCTGTTGGTATGCTCCGCTTTCGCTACCTTGCTTGGTAAAAAAATAGTCTAACCATCTCCAATTTTTGAAAAATTGTTCAGGGAGCTCTGCTTTCTGCCCTGCACTTCGGATAGCGAGTTCCTCACATACGCAAAGTATGCTGCGGACTCGCCCCCTCGCTTAGCACAAAATTCCCTCACTCATAATCAATTTTTACCAGTTGGGAAGCTCCGCTTTCGCTACCTTAATCCCTCTACAAGGGCTTGTGATTGCTCCGCCTCGGCAAAGTCTGTACACAAACTCTGCTCTCGGCTTAATCGTAATCTTGCTTGGTAAAAAAATAGTCTAATCATCTCCAATTTTTGAAAAATTGTTCAGGGAGTTGTGCTTTCTGCACTGCACTTCGGTAGACACCCTCCTCACATACAAGAAAAACGATGCCGAAGCACCGTTTTCCATACGCCATTTTCACTCTCTATTGCTTTTGCAGCTCCTCGATTTGGCGCAGCAGATCGTCTGCCGTGCGGAGTGTGCGTTTGTGGATTCGCAAACCAATGATTCCACCTATTATTCCTCCGAAAATACCGCTTGCACTAATCGCCAACAAAGCGATCATATCCTCGTTGGCTTGGTTTAGATAGATCTCGTACTCCAACCAGCCAAACCACACGATCAACATCGGAATCGACCAATAGTGCCAACTCTTGTAGATCTTCTTCATTCGCGCAACCTCCTTGTAAACCGTTACCAAATTACCCGAAAAGATATCGCGCTTGTGGATGCGGTAGTGGCTGACGATTATCGCTATAAGACAGATCAGAAATAGAGCCGAAGTAGCGATGCAGAATGCCGTAGAGTGTCCTATTCTTTGGAAATTGAAATATCCCAACGGTATCATAACAATACACAAGATGCATATCCAAATTGCGCTATTGTTCAGCGACGAGAGTTTGCGCCCCATCGCCTCTTTGATAAGGCGGTCATTCACAATCTCCTGACCTTCAAGGCGTTTCTTGAGAGTTGCGAGTTGTTCGCGCATCTCGTTGAGTTCGTTCATTTCGATACTATTCATAGCTGAAAGGGGTTAATCGTTGGACATATTTTTAAGCTGTTCGCGTATGCGCACAAGTCGCACCGATACATTCTTGGCTGTGATGCCGACAATCGCACCAATCTCCTCGTAGGAGAGATTTTCGAGCCACAGCAGGATTATAGCTCGGTCGAAAACGCCGAGCTTGCCGATGCGCTTGCGCAACATCTGCGCCTGACGACTCTCCTCGTCGGTGTCGGAGAAGAGGTTGATGTTCATATCGAGTCGTGCGGAGTCTATGCGACGACGCTTTTTGCGCTCGGCACTGATGCAGGTGTTGAGCGAAACGCGGTAAATCCACGAACGGATATTGCACTCGCCACGGAACGCCTCGAATCCGCGCCACAACGCGATTAGAGCCTCTTGGAAGAGATCCTCGACCTCTTCCTTATCGTTTGAGAACATATAGCAGACGGTGTAGATGGTCGTCTTATGCTCCCTCACAATTCGGGCAAACTCTTTTTCGGAATCTTTCATTTTCAAAGTTTGGTTTTTTCAGCCGTTTTCGGCAATAACTTCACTAATTAGACGCAACTTGTGACTACAAAACTACAAAAAAATGCGAAAATTTTTCGGTTTGAGTTGTAAATCAAAAAATTATTTATACCTTTGCACCGCAAACCACCCGAAAAGGGTGTTCGCAGAAGCCCAGATGGCGGAATCGGTAGACGCGCTGGTCTCAAACACCAGTAGGTTCACCCCTGTGCCGGTTCGACCCCGGCTCTGGGTACGCAGAGAGAAGTTCGAGAGGACTTCTCTTTTTTTGTGTGGTTGGTATGTGGGCTGCTTGACCGCAGAGCCGAGGTCGTTGCTTCGGTGGCGCCTCGGCAGACTTGTCTATGGTCGGTTGTTGTTTGCTACGCAAATATTCGTGTTTGCTGTGCGATTGTGCCTGAAAATAAATTTTCGCCACATCGCCCATCAACCCCGACAATCTATGATTGCAACACCCTCCCTTCGGTCTGCTCTCGGCTGCTGCGAACCTTCGACCCACTCTATTTCAACTTTGATTGAATGCGGTTGGTGGTAAGGGGAGAAGAGTTTATTAGTGGTATTTGTATTATTCCCTAAAATCCCTAAAATCCCTAATGCCCTCTAACACCCTCTAACACCCCCTAACTCCCCCCCCACTTTGAGTTTTATAAATTTTACAATTTGCATTTTAACTTTTTATTGCTAACTTTGTCTTATAAGTAAGATAAAACTACAAATTAACCTACACAGATTATGGGATTAAAGATTTATTCTTCAACTCTCAATCTCTGCGAAGCCCTTGAAACCTCAATTCAAAGGGCGTTGAAGGCTGTTTCTGCCGATGAAATCTGCGGACTTGTTTTTTGTGGCACAAGCGATACGGTAGGGTATCATGAGCTGCTCGCCGACATCAAGGCAGAAGTCTACAAAATTTTAGGCAAAAAAGTTCCCGTAACCCTCATTCCTCAATATCTCCTCCCGCATGGTGGACTTTCGCTCGATATCTACACCCTCGAAGGGGCTGTTGAGATACGCACCGAGGAGCGAGGAGGTGTCTGCTACGGCATAATCGAGAATAGCGACGAGTCGTTGCTCTTTGTTGAGGGTATTCCAGCATCCGACTTCTCCGATAGTGTGCATACACAGAGCCGCGAGGTGTTCGACAAATTGGATACCGTGCTTACTGCCTACGGTTTTGCGGTGGATGATATCGTGCGCCAATGGAACTATATCGGCAGCATTGTATCGTATCGCGAGGGTAAACAGAACTACCAAGAGTTCAACGACGCTCGCACCCACTACTACGCAAAGGGCGCATGGAAGAATGGATACCCTGCAGCTACGGGTATCGGGGCTTCGGGCGACTGCATAATTGTTGGTGGCATAGCCTTCAAAAAGAGAGGCGAGGGGGACAAGGGCATCTACCCGATTGACAACCCATTGCAGGTGGCTGCGCACATCTACTCGAAGAGGGTGCTTATTGACGACGCTGCCGATGCAATGAAGAGTACGCCAAAGTTCGAGCGTGCAAAGTTGATCGAGACGGCAAGAGGAGCCTGCTGCTTCGTGTCGGGAACGGCGGCAATTCGTGGCGAGGAGAGTATGGATGCCTCGTCGGCGAGGTTGCAGACCATAAAGACGATTGAGAATATCGAGTATCTCGTATCGAAGGAGAATTTAGCGCGCTTCGGATGCAAGCCTTACGATTTGAAATATGTTGTGTTGCAGGTCTTTATCAAGAGTGCGGAGGACTACGAGGAGGTTCGCGCAGAGGTTGAGAAGGCGTATCCGAATGTGTCGGTTGTCTATTCGATTGCCGATGTGTGCAGAAGGGAACTTCTGGTTGAAATAGAGGGAATATTAATATCGTGATATTATGAAAACATTTCTGATTTTAGCTGTTTGTCTGCTATTTTCGATGGTAGAGGCAACAGCTTCTAACCAATGTCGGGATGAGGTCTTTTTGAGAAGAGCCTATCTCACCATAACGGGAGCGTTGCCGCAGCCTGATGAGTGCGAGAAGTTTCTCGACAGCAAAGATGCCAACAAGCGTGAGGCGTTGATTGACCAGCTCGTTGATAGCGAGTTGGGTTTGAAGTATATACAGATGCGTTGGGGGGATATTCTGCGCATCAAGTCGGAGTTCCCAAGCAACCTCTGGCCAAATGGTGTGCAGGCGTACAACCGATGGGTGTACGAGAAGTTGTTGCACAATGTTCCCTACAATCAGATGATTAGAGAACTGCTGCTCTCGTCGGGAAGTAACTTCCGTTCGCCAGCCGCAAACTTCTATCGTGGATTCCAGAAGAGAAACTCGGAGGTCTTTTATGCCAACATAAACCTTCTCTTCTTGGGCAATCGCAAATGCACCGATAATGGCCATCTGTGCTTCTCGCAGATAAAGTTCAAGGATACCAAGGAGTGGAAGGAGGAGATTATCTATCTCGACTATCGCAAATCGATTCCATGGCAGAAGATTGTTCTGGGGGATGGTACGCGCATCGAACTCAAACCTAACACCGATTGGCGCGAGGAGTATGTTGCGTGGCTTACATCGCCAAACAACCGCCGTTTTGCGGAGGTTATGGTGAATAGAATGTGGTTTTGGGTATTCGGCAAGGGTATTGTTCACGAGCCTGATGATTGGCGCGAGGATAATCAGCCGTCCAATCCGCAGCTGCTCAAGGAGTTGACCGACTACTTCGTGAAGAGCAACTTTGATATGCGCAAGCTGCTGAAGAAGATTCTTATGTCGGAACACTTCCACGCGAAGATGGCACCTGAGGGTTCCTATGTGGCACAGCGTCTTCCTGCCGAGGTTATTGTGGATGCCTTGGCGTCCATAACGGGTAAGTGGGCGACCTATATGAGCCGTGTGCCAGAGCCATTTACTTACTACCCGCCAAGGACTCGCTCTACCCATCTTGGCGATGCTACCGTATCGTCGTCGGAGTTGGAGCTATTCGGCAAGGTGTCGCGCGATGTTTCGCTGGAGAGTCAGCGTAACAACGCCATCACTTCGCGTCAGTTGCTCTATCTGATGAACTCGTCGGAGTTGGAGCGTCGCATCCGTACAAGCAACAGTTTGCAGCAGGCGTACCTCAATAGTAAGGGCTTCGATGATTTGGTCGATAATTTAACCTTGCGAGTTCTCTCACGCAGAGCTACCGAGGCGGAGAAAAAGCTCTACAAGGAGTATATGGAGAAGAACAAACTGCCACTTATGGAGGTTGCTATCGACATTATGTGGATGCAGATGAATAGCAACGAGTTCCTTTATAACCACTAAACCGCGACACTATGAAAAAGATATATCTTACTCTGATTCTTTTGGCTCTCTGCCTCGGTGCTGAGGCACAGAGGGCTAAGTCGGTAATTTTGGTCTATTTGGATGGTGGCCCAGCACAGACTGAGACCTTCGATCCTAAGCCAAATGCTGGAAGAAACTACTACGGAAACTATAAGGATGTCTGCAAGACCAATGTTGAGGGCATAGAGATTGGCTCGAAGTTGCCGTTGCTTGCAACTATGGCGGACAAGTACACCCTTATTCGCAGTATGACGCACGGCTCGAATGCCCACGAGAAGGGACACTATGCAATGATTTCGGGTGACACCTCGAACGGTGCGGTGGTCTATCCGTCATTCGGTGCGGTAATCTCCTATATGAAGAAGGATACCTACAAAGGTGTTTTACCTTGCTATATCTCGGTTACGGCAGCCAATAGCCGCTTCAACGAGGGTGGATTCTTGGGCAACTCGTACAAGTCGTTCGATACGGGTGGCAGACCAGAGTCGTCGAACTACGAAGTTGAGGGCGTTGTCAATAAGTTCATCTCGCGCGAGCGAATGGAGCAGCGAATGGGGCTCTTGAATCAGTTTGAGCCGAACGCTATGAACAAGCGCGAGATCGACTCGTTGCGCGCCTTGAATATGGAGTTTATATGGGGTAGCAGCCGCGAGGTCTTTAACCTCGCTAACGAGCCCGATTCGGTGCGTCAGCGTTATGGCAATTCGCGTATTGGCCAGTCGTGTCTTGTGGCTCGCCGATTGGTCGAGGCGGGTGTTCCATTTGTGAATGTAAGAACTACGGGCTGGGATACCCACAAGAAGCACTTCCAGAAGATGAACACGATGCTTCCGCAGCTTGACAAGGCGTTGTCGGCACTGATAGCCGATTTGGACGCAAGGGGCTTGCTCGATAGCACCATCATCCTCTGCGGTGGCGAGTTCGGACGAACTCCGAAGGTGCAGTGGGAGGCTCCTTGGAATGGTGGTCGTGGTCACTACGGCAAGACCTTCAGCTATCTTGTTGCAGGTGGAGGATTTCACGGTGGAAAGGTACTCGGTGCAACCGACAAGACAGGAGAGAATGTTGCCGAGCGCCCAGTTGCTCCGTGCGATCTGATCGGTACGGTCTATCTGTTGATGGGCATCGATCCTTATGGTACTTTGCCACATGTTTCGGAGGGCAATTTGCCTATCCTTCCGTCACTGCTCGACAAGAAGCGCAGCTACGGATTACTTTATGAAATTATCGATATTAAAAAGCCAGAATAGATATGAGAACTAAAAATTTAATACTTGCTATTCTGTTCCTACTTCTCTCGACTCCACTCTATGCGCAGAAGCTGACTATGGGATATCTCTATCCCGCAGGTGGAGAGGTGGGTACTACTGTCGAAATTGAGGCTGGCGGACTCAATATCAACCGCGCCACAAAGGTTCTCTTCAGCCACCCAGGTATTAAGGGTGTGGTCGAGCCTATTAAGGAGAGTGCTTCGGCAAAGAGGAAGCGTCGTCGTCTGAATGACCAGAGTAGTCCGCAGCTCGCCGATAGGGTGAAGATTCGCATCACCATCGGTAAGGATGTTCCGTGCGGATTGTACGACTTGCGCCTGCAAGGCCCAAAGGGTGTGTCGAATATGCTTCCGTTTGAAGTGGCTTCGTTTCCGAACTTCCGCGAGTCTAAAAAGTCGAGCTTGAAGAGTCCAAATGTCGTTAGTTCGTTGCCTGCCGTATTGTGCGGATATGTTACTCCAGGTGGAGTGGATTACTTCCGTTTCGAGGGCAAGAAGGGGCAAACTATCGTCGCTTCGGTCAAGGCGCGCCAGCTCGTTCCGTATATCGCCGATGCTGTACCGGGATGGTTTCAACCCGTGCTGAAGATTGTCGATTCGAAGGGTAAGGAGATAGCCTACTCGGATGACTATCATCACTTTGTCGATCCCGTAATTACGACTACGCTGCCGAAGGACGACAAATATACCATTATGATACACGATGCCATCTATCGCGGACGCGAGGATTTCAACTACCGAATCCATCTTGGTGTAATTCCGTTTGTAACGGGACGCTATCCCGCTTATGGCGTTGTGGGCAAAAAGGTTAAACAGGAGATTGCAGGTGTAAACCTTGGCACTACCAAATCCTCGACAAAGGTTAAGAAGGAGGGCTACAATCAGGTCACTTTTACCAACGAGATAGGCACTTCGAATGCCGTTTCGTTCTACGCCGTACCAAAGGGCGTAAGGCTCACTCAAAACCCTAAAGAGGGGGCTTGGCTGAATATGTCGTGTGCAATTGCCGACTCGCTGACAAAGGAGTCGAAGGTTAAGTACTACCGCCTCTACTCAGAGCGCAGAGAGCCGATTGTGGTGGAGCTTATCGGACGAAGAAACTCGTCACGAATTGATGCCGTAATGCGACTGCTCGATGAGTTTGGCGAGGTGGTGGCGGTTGTTGATGACACCGAAGATCCACTTCAGGGACTTGTGACCTTCCACGCCGATCCCGTACTGAAATATACTCCGAAGAGGAGTGGCGAGTATATCCTTGAGGTTGAGGATTTGCATCGCGGATATGGCAAGGATTACCACTATCTGTTGCGTCGTCACAGACAGTTGCCTTCGTTCAACGCCTTCGTATCGCCAGCAAATATTACGATTCCGTCGGGAGGTACATCCTCGTTCCGTGTCGATATTACGGGTAAATTGAAGCGACCTGCAAACTTGGAGATTAAGGGGTTGCCAAAGGGTTATACCACAAGCTGTATGAAGTTGCGCACAGGCAGAAAGTGGGATGTGTCAATCACCTCGCCAAAGGGGGCTTCGGTGGAGCGATTCCCGATAGAGGTAAAGATGGAGTATCCAGGGCCTGATGGTCGCGAGAAGGCGAATGTTGTGCCTGTGGACAAGATGATGCAGGCGTTCTACTACACGCACCATATTCAGGCTGCGGAGTTGGCTCTCGATGTTACCGAGCCATCGCCATATAGAATGTCTATAGATGTCGATCTTGAGAAGGAGATAGAGTTCTCGTTGGACGATACCGAGATTCAACTCAAGATAAAGATTGATAAAGATCCAGACTTTAAGGATCCTGTGGAGTTGTTGTTGGGCAACAAGAATCGAATCTTCGAGCTTGCCCCAATCTCGATTATGCCAGAGGAGACCGAAAAGACCATCTCTATCAAGCTCGATCCGACAGCTATGGAGCGATTCAGAAAGCGCAAGAATCGTCCAACTTGGCAGCAGTATATTGTGGGAACTGTCAAGGGTGAGGTTGTTCAGCAGGGGCGTCGTCGCTTCCAGAACGCGAAGTATCGCGAGATGACACCAATATTTATGTTCAAGCTCAAGAAGAATTAGGGATTAACTTCCAACAACAAGGGAGTGTCTAAAAACTTGTTAGACACTCCCATCTTTATTGGGGTATTGATACCAAAGAGTCTACTCAATATCCATTCTATACACCTCGTCGATGCCCTTAATTGCCGAGAGCGACACGATTGCAGCATCCAGCTCTCCTGCCGAGTGTACCGCAAAATCAATCGTGCAAACGGCTATGCGGTCGTTTGTCTCGGTCGAGAGCTTGTTGATTGACAAGTGCAACTTCTCCGTGATGCAGTAGATCAGGTCGCTCAATAGATGGTAGCGGTCAACGCCTCGAATCTGCACACGCACAGGGTAAAGGAGCTGTTCGTTCTTCTCGAACTCAACAGCAAGAATCGAATCGCCATATTGCGACGCCAAACGAATAGCTGTCGTGCAATTACGCTTGTGCAGTGTAATAGCTCCATCTTCAGCCTTGAAGCCAATCACCTCATCTCCCGGTAGCGGATGGCAATGAGAGCAACGCTTATATTCGAGAGGTTGCTGCGTCAAGAGATAGTTACGCAGATTGCGCTTTGCTCGGTAGGTCATCACATGGTTGATCCAATCGTGGTCTGGCAACGACTCCTTATCCGTTCCAATCTCCACGCAATCTCCGCGATGCAAAACACTCTTTATAGACATCAACTTGCCATTGATGCGGGCATAAACGGCGTGCGTTCCCACCTCGCTGTGAATCTCGTAGGCGAAGTCTAAAGCGGTAGCTCCTTTCGGGAGAATAATGCACCTTCCTTTTGGTGTAAATACGCGAATATCGTCGTTGTAGAAGGAGGATGTCACGCTATCCATATAGTCCATATCCTTGCCGTGAAATGCCACATCTTGCAGTACACCTTTGAACTTGTTGAGCCACTGCGACACATTCTCCTCGGTACGCTCGGCGGTACAACCTAAGCGCGAGTTGCGCACCATTCGCTCCGACGAGATGTGAATCTCCTCCCAAGTACCCTGTTCGCTGAGCAGTTTCACATGGAAACTCTGGTAGCCATTCTCCTTCGGAGCATCGATGTAGTTTGCGACACTTCCAGGACGCTCTTTGAAAACGGTTGTAAGGTCGCTATAAATCCATATCGCCTTCTTCTTCTCGCCATATTGGTCAAATTGGAATGGTTGTAAACCATCGTTATCGAGAGGCTCTCTCTCGCCTATTGGGGTGGCGTTAAAGACAATACGAATATAGTGCTTGCCATCAATATGGTTGAAGTCGCAACCAGCCGACTGCATCTTGCGCCACACGCTGTATGGAGTACGATAACGAAGCTCAACTCTAACCCAACGCTCCAACGGCGAAATCACCTCCTTAATCTTCTCCATAAAGGAGTCGAGGTTTGCTCTGTTCTCCTCCTGCTCCTTTGTCATCAACGCCTCAATCTTCGCATATTCGCGAGGGCAGCGATAGCGGAATGACAAGTTCTCCAACTCGCTCTTGATGTGGTACAAGCCGAGACGGTTTGCCAGCGGAGCGTAGAAGTAGTCGGTCTCTCCAGCAATCTTCAGCTGCTTGTCGGGGCGCATACTGTCGAGAGTACGCATATTGTGCAGGCGGTCAGCCAATTTGATAAGTATGGCTCGCACATCGTACTGCACCGAGGCGAGAATCTGGCGGTAGTTATCCACCTGCTTCGACTTCTCGTATTTGTCCTTCTTCTGTTTGGTAACAACCCCTACGAGGAACGCTACATCATCGCCAAATCGTTCTCGGATATCCTCGATGGTGTATGCGGTATCCTCGACAACATCGTGCAAGAAGGCTGCAATAACGGGATTTGCGCCCAGCTCCAACTCCTCTGCAACGATGCGCGCCACTGCAATTGGGTGGATGATGTATGGCTCGCCAGTTTTGCGAAACTGCTCCTTGTGCGCCTCTGCTGCCAATGCGTAGGCATCACGAACTCTCTGCATATCCTCCGCTGTAATATGTTGCTCCATATTGGCAAAGAGGAGGGCGATACTCTCGTTAATTTGGGTTGTATAGATGTCGTTCATAATACTCTCTTCTTCTTTTGGGTTTCGTAACCTCTCCTTTGCGCGAGGTTACTCTATGGTTTCATACTCAACCCCAAACCACTCGTTCAAGGTCTCCTCGACCTTTGCGTTTATCTCAGGGGTAATCTTATTCTTAATCTTCTTGTAGACATAGAGCATCGCCATTCCATCATCCAAGATTCCCATAAACTTGTAGACCACACTTGGGATGAAATCTATCGGCAAAATCGTATAGGCAATAGCCGCATAGATCAACGCTCGGTCAAGAGTTGAGGTCTTGTCGTCGTCCATCACATAGTAGAACTGCAACAGCGGGCGAGCAGCCACGCGACCTGCTTTCAATGCCCAAGGACGAAGTTTATCCATCAGTGCGTTAATATGTTTGCGCCAATCTATGTTTTTAATCTTTTCGAGTTGCTCTGCGACATTCGCATTTTTCCCCAAAATCATATAGGCAAGTACCAAAATGGAGACTGTAATCAACATATTGCTCTTCTTTTAATGGTTTTTACTTGTTTGTGTCTACTGCTCGTCGGAACAATCCACCGTAGCTGTTGTCGCCTACGCCTCGCCATCGGCGACATATTTTAACCTAACTCTATATTTGCATATCGCCACTTCTGCGCCAAAACAGCCACTTCAAGGGGGATTTGCAACCACAAAGATAATAATTATTCATCTTATTCGCTACTCTATCGCCAAGAAATTCATCTATAACAATAGAGATAGCCTCTTGCAAAAATCTATCAATTGTGGACTCTTTCTTATGCTAATGCAGATTGTGGCGACCAATTATCGCCTAAAGTTTTAGCGTCATTGCAAGGTCGTGAGGTACGGAGCCAGTGCCGAGATAGTCACTTGCAGGGAACTCCATTGGTGTTTGGGTATCGACGAAGCCGAGTCGCTCGTACAATCGTTTCGATTCGGTGCTGCTCGGAATAAGTGCGGCAATATCGAACCTGCCACTCGCCTTTATCCGCTGCAACGCCTCGGTAATCAACTTTGAAGCGATGCCCTGACCGCGATATTCGGGCTTTGTGGCTACGGCATAGATGTATGCCACGCGCTTGCCCCACATCTGTAACGGCACAATGTAGAGCATTGACACGACGCACCCCTCCTCTTTGTGTATCAGCGGAATAGCGTCGCTATGCCCGACTAAAAACGAATCTATCTCGTGAATTTCATCGCCAAAAATATCGTGCCACATTGCACGCATCTCGCGCTGTTCGGAGGTGAGGTGCAAGGCGGCAATCTTGTCAAGCAGAAGAGTCGGATGATAGGACATTTTTGCAAATCGCAACCCCTCCAAACCGAGGTCATCCTCACGATTTATAAACTCGAACTCCTCCTCCAACGACTGCGCCATAAGGCGGTTTATCATCGTTGCTGCACCCTCAATCTCCGCGTTGTGCTTTTCGATGTGGGTACAGAATGTTTTATGGGTTATTGGCGTGCCATACGAGAAGGCGGCAGGTCTACCATTCGTATACAACACCAAGCCTCGCAAAGCGAGAGCCTCGAAATTGTCGAACGCACGGAGCAGAGATAGTTGCTCGGCACGCTCCATCTCGCCCACCTCTCGACCGCGCAGCCACTGCTCATTCAGTGCAAGGCAATCTTTGATATTTCCCCTTGAGAGTGGTTCGGCGTGCCAATCGTAACGCGCAACAAAGTGGTTCAGGTGGTTGCGCTTTGGTTGATATTTGCGACCTTGCAGACGAGATAGCTCCTCGGTGCGGTAGATGTAGTCGCACAAGGCTCGCGGAGCGTCGAAAGCGAACTCAGCAGGGTAGTGCTGCTCCAAAAACTCGCGCCACTTGGGCGAAAGACCATAGAGGCGCAACGGCACACGCTGCTCAAAGGCATCTTGGCGTAACAGCTCCACAATCAGCTGCTTGTCGCCATTGCCTACGGGTTGCATATACGATTTTACACCATCGATATCGAAGCGAATAGCGAGAAATCCCTCCGCCTCGCCAACCTCGCTGTGGTAGGTGTCGCTCCAGCAGAAGATGTTTGCGAAGTTCAAATCACAGTTCTGCTCCTCGGATGAGAGCAGATAATACTCGAACAGTGGCTTGTCGGCCACTGTTACGGGGTGAAAAACTATCTTTTTCGCTTCGTTCATCTCTCTTTTTTAGCAAGCCTTCAACGACATATCGAGCGACTTAATCTGGTGGGTTAAAGCTCCTACCGAGATGAAATCAACGCCCGTTTCGGCGTAGTCGCGCAGGGTTTCGAGGGTGATTCCGCCACTCGACTCTGTTTCGCAACGACCAGCCACCAAAGCCACCGCCTCACGAGTCTGTTCCACCGAGAAGTTGTCGAACATAATTCTATCGACACCACCCGCAGCAAAAACCTCCTTGATATCCTCCAACGAGCGCACCTCGCACTCGATTGGAATACTCTTGCCCTTCGCCTTCAGGTACTCCTTCGCACCCGTCACAGCCTTTGCTACGCCACCTGCAAAGTCGATGTGGTTATCCTTCAAGAGAATCATATCGAACAATCCGATGCGGTGGTTCTCGCCACCTCCCATCTTTACCGCCATCTTCTCCAAGACGCGCATTCCCGGAGTGGTCTTGCGGGTATCGAGGACTTTGGTGTGCAAATCGGCTATGCGGTCGGCATACACGGCAGTTTGTGTAGCCACGCCACTCATTCGCTGCATAATATTGAGCAAGATGCGCTCGGCACGCAGCAGCGATTGCAAATTTCCCTCAACATAGAAGGCAACATCGCCTACCTTTACGCGGTCACCATCGTTCAGAATCTGCTCGAACTTAACCTCTGAGTCCAATCGCTCGGTTACCATCTTTGCAACCTCGATACCCGCAATAATACCCTCCTGCTTGCACAGCAGACGCATTCTTCCGCGCTCTTCGGCAGGGATGCAGCACAATGAAGTGTGGTCGCCATCGCCAATATCCTCTTTGATTGCCAACTCTATAAGCTCCTCCACATAGGGTTTGTATTCAGCCTTCATAGTTTTATGATTTTGTTCCTGCAAATATACTGACAAAAATGCAAAAAGTGTCCGAATTTGGGACACTTTTGCAAAATTTTACATCATTGCCGCCTTCGATGGGGCTCAATGGGCTTTTCTGCCTCCAACCTCTGCGCTCTACTCCGCCGAAGAGGAGGAGTTGGAGTTGCCGGCTGTGAATGTCACCTGCGAATTGCGCTTCTCGTTAATCATGGTAAATGAGATTTCGATATGGCGACCAATACTTCCCCAAACGCGATTGATAAGGTATTGTTCATCAAAGCTCTCAGGGATAATATCTTTTGCATCAAAGACATAGTTGATGGTGGTTTCATCCTCCGACACCGTAGTCGTAAATGGAATGCCCTTCAACGCCAGATTCAACTTTATAGGCATAAGCTCCGCGAACTTCACTCCGTTGAATGTGATGTCGAACTTCGGCTCAATGATATTCGGAATGGCAACCGTTACCGAAGCGTTGTTATCGGTGTATGTCACCTCGCCCGAAGTGGCGTCGGTTACAACTATTTTGCCGTTGTAAGTCGTCGAAGATGAACCGCCCGAAGTGGGGCCCTTAATGCACGAAGTGGAGAACATCAACGCTACAACACCCATTAAAAACATCAATTTTTTCATAAATCCTCTACTCTATTTATCGTTTTACAATATATTTATAATCACTCTCACTCCTCCAGCCATAGGGCGACCTCGTTGCAAAAAGCGGTTACCCATCGACTCGAAGTAGAATACATTATACTTTGTATTCGTGGCGTTCTTGCACCACAAATCTACCGCCCACTTCTCCCCCTCGAAGCGTACCGAGCCATCAAGCAGGGCGTAGAGTGGTTGCGAAACATCGTTCGCCTCGTTCCAATATATTCGTCCAGCACCCGTTACCCCGACGCTCAATACCATACGGTCAATCCAGCGCGAACGGAACGGAACGGTCTGTACGAGTCGCAAAGATAACGAATTTTGTGGGGCGTATGGTATATAGTTGCCAGCATAATCTACACCTCCCGACTTAAATTCGCGGAATTTAGCGTTTGTATAGCCGTACGAGCCTCGCAAAACCAATGTTTTAGCCAATCGTGCCGCAGCCGAGAGTTCAACGCCGAATGAGCGTGTGCGACCAGCATTTGTCATCATTCTGCCCGTGCTGTTCTCGTCGGGGAAGATGGTGAGTTGCTGATTTACACATTCTATATAGAAGAGTGCCGCATCTGCCGTAAATGCTCCGTTGCGCGTTGCGAAGTGTCCGCCAAGCTCCAAGTTGTAGCTGTGTTCTGGGTCGTAGGCGCATAGCTCCTCGATGTCGATATCGCGATATAGGCCCATCTTCATCTGCAACTCGCGCTGCAACACCTCCGAGAACATCTGCGTATTGAAACCGCCCGCCTTGTAGCCCTTCGATGCGGAGAGATAGAGCATATTTCGTCCCACATCATCCAAATCTACCGACGCGGAGAGCGACGGCAGAAACTCGAAGAAGCCTCGCGTGAGGAGGTCGCTGTTGTCGATGTTTATGCGGTGCGTGGTAGGATTCTTCGCCACATCACTCGGAAACATCGTATAGCAGGTGTTGGTGTTGGTATTGTAGAGCATCTGCACCAATTCGTAGTCCAAACGCAACCCCACAGACAGACGCCAACGCCCAAGATGTATATCGCTGCGGTGGTACGCAGCAATGCCTATATTTTGGGTATCAAAGCGACTGTCGAGCAGAATCTCATCCGCCTCGTTGCCCACTACATCGCCCCAACGATACTCGCCGTCGTAGCCGCTGTGGGCGTTGATATTGTCGAGGATAAGTCGCTCGATTCCCGTTGTTCCGAAGGTTACGGGAGCCTGCATCTTCTCCCTCTTGAAGAAGCCATTAACACCCACCAACCAGCGATATACGCCCTCCTCCTTCGAGCGCAAAACGAAATCTTCGGCAATATTGTGCTGCTGCTTGCGCTGCTCAAGTGTGAAGTAGTATTCGGGCAAGAAATCGTTGTCGAGGTGCATCTTGTCGCTCATATATTGATATGAGGTGATGCTTGCCAGCGAGAATTTGCCAAATTCGCGACGAATACTCAACGCATCGCTTACCGCCCAACGATCATAGGAGCAAGGCTCGTTGTAGTTGATCTTGCCAACCAGCTCCTCGCGGTGCTTGTCGGGATTTGACGAGCCGATATATTCGTAGGGATAGCCCCCCTGCTCCACCATCGAGAAGGCGAGTGTGTTGTCGATACTCAACGCCCCCTTTCGATATTGGAACTTTGTGCGGAAACTTCCGCTATTCTCTCTGTCGCAGAGCGAGTTGTTGTAGAGATTTCGCCAATATCCGTCGCAGTGAGCAAATTGCGCTGCCACCGAGAAACCGAACTTCTCGCCTAAGCGATTGTAGGTCGATGCGGCGATGCGGTAGGAGTTGCGCGAGCCGTAGTCGGCACGCAGACGAACCCCCTGATAGGTCAGAGGCGAGAGGGTGTAGACATTTATCAAACCTCCCATCGTATTGCGACCATAGAGCGTAGCTTGTGGGCCACGCAGAAACTCTATGCGCTCGATATCCTGCACTTCGGTGTCGTAGAGGTTTTTGTCGGCGAGAGGTACATTATCGACATTCATACCCACAACGGGCTGGTCGATGCGTGTTCCCATACCGCGAACATAGATTGACGATGTGGTGCGCGAGCCGTAGTCGGGCATAAAGAGGTTTGGCACCTCGGTCATCACATCCTTTACAGCCGACACTCCACCCATTTCGAGCGTTCGACCACTCAAAATCGATGCTGCAACAGCCTCACGACGCAACTCCGAGCCCTGTTTGATGGCGGTAATCTGCACCCTGTCCATCGCGATAAGGGTGTCGATTTTCGACTCGTTATCGTTGGCGTACGCCACCCACGAAACAAGCATCCCCACCGCCAAAAGCAGATATTTTCTCGCTCGAACAGCCATCATTTACAAATTATGCCACAAAGTAACTACAAATTTTTGTATCTGACAATCACTTATAGTAGTGATTTTGCAGAAATTTCCCCCTCAATAGAGAAGAAAACGCAGAGTTAAAGCCACCTGCACACATACGCTGAGTATGCTGCGAGGTGGCTTTTCGTTGTGCAACACGAGGTTGCGACTCTAAATCTATTAATAGTTCTCAGCCTTAATCTCGAAGTAAGCCTGCGGATGTGCGCATACAGGGCAAACCTCAGGAGCCTGCTTGCCAACAACGATGTGACCGCAGTTCGAGCACTGCCAAATCATATCGCCCTCACGCGAGAATACCAAACCGCCCTCAACATTCTCCAAGAGTTTGAGGTAACGCTCCTCGTGCTCCTTCTCGATCTTTGCAACACCCTCGAAGAGGTTTGCGATGTGGTCGAAGCCCTCCTCGCGAGCCTCCTTAGCGAAGGTTGCGTACATGTCGGTCCACTCGTAGTTCTCGCCCTCAGCTGCGTGCTTCAAGTTGGTTGCTGTGTCGCTGATGCCACCGAGTAACTTAAACCAAATCTTTGCATGCTCCTTCTCGTTATTTGCAGTCTCCTCAAACAACTTTGCAATCTGAACATAACCATCCTTCTTAGCCTTCGATGCGAAGTAGGTGTACTTGTTGCGAGCCTGCGACTCACCTGCAAATGCGGCCCACAAATTCTGCTCTGTCTTCGAGCCCTTCAAATTTTTCATAGTCTGTGTTGTATTTGTTAAAATGTAAGTTTTTCGTGTTTGCTACCGCGAAGATAGAAATTTTTTCAATCTCTTGCAAATTCTATTTTCTTATGCAGGCATAAATTTCGCTTATAGGGGTGTTAGGGGCTTATAGGGGCATTAGGGATTTTAGAGGTGTAAGGGGATTTTTCGCACAAAATGTTCTATTTGGGCAAAAGGGCAAAAAGTTTGGTCATTTTGTACAATTTTTTCTCCGCCACCTCCGTTTTTGGAACGAAGATTGCACAACAATCTATCAGCTGCGGTGATAACTGCACACCGCAGTGAGGTTTCTTCATTTATTTAAGTTTGGGTTAGTAGAGAAACTCGCAATGAGTTTCGAGGTAAGAGGTCGTTGTGAAACGCCCTCTTATTTTTTGTCTATTTGCGAGTTTCTCTCCTTTCAACCTGTGGCGGTGTGGCAGACTTATCTTCTTTCGGCTGTTGTTTGCTATCGCAAATAATTGTCTTTGTCAGATAAGCGACTTTGAAAATAAATTTTCAGTCGCAATCTGCCAAATCCAACAATCTACGATTGCAACAGCCTCTCTCGGTCTGCTCAAACCTGCGGAGGTCGTTAGTAGAAGTTGTTGTTGGAAAAAGTTTTCCGTTTTCCGCTTGGTTGATTTTGATGGCATTGAATGGCATTCGGGCACAAGGCCCTTAATGACATTTAATGGCAGCGCAGTCCTTTGGACTGCTTAATGACAGGCGCATTTGTCATTCAGCGAGAGAATCGAGCATTTGCCATTCTCTGCCATTCAGCGACCAGCGGGAGCGATTGTCATTCTATGCCATTATTTTGGGGAATTATATACTTTAATGTTGTGATTTATAATAATTCGTCATTCTGAGGCTTCGCAGAAGCCGTGAGAATCTCCCTTGTTGTATTTTAACAGAAAAGTGGGAGATTGCCACGAGCCTAACGGCTCTCGCAATGACGATTTTTTACAACACTAAACTATATAAATCCCTTATTTTTTGAGAAATTGGCGAGTGGCCGTTCGTGCAAGCCCGACAGCCCTTCGCCAACATCGTCAAACTACTTTGTAGTTACCTTTGCCCACTCACGCTCGGAGCCTTTGTCCTGCTCCTGCGGTCGTTAGTAGAAGAAATAGGTATTCTTTTTTATTTATTACTCGCAATGAGTCCTGAGGTAGGTGACAATCGGGAGATATAAGCCCTACTTTAAGACATTCAACGCGAGTGCGCGCTGCAACCCCTTAATGTCGGTGTTGCGCTTAAACTCCTTCTTCAATGGCTCTGCCATACCTCTGATCCAAATCTTCATCTCGCAGTCGTCGTCCAATGTTCCGGCGGTCTCGATACTGAAACGAATAATTGAATGGTACGGAATGGTGAGATACTCGCGCTTCGAGCCTGTTAAGCCCTGGATGTCAAGAAGAATAAGACGCTTGTTAGTAAATACCCATTTGTCGCGGAACACAACAAATGCAGACTCAATAATCTCCCCGTCAACAAGGATTGTGCTAAATTCGTTTGTCAATTCGGCAAGGTTCACAGCCGAAGCATTGCCCATTAGTTTATCAATTAACGACATAGTAAAATAGATTTAAGTTGGTTTTAGTAACTACACGAAGATACCGCTTTCCAATAATAAAACCAAAACAAAGGGCAGAAAATGTTGTTACTTTTTAATTTTTCCCTCTCTCAACTCTCCGCTAAACCTACGGAAAAGCAATTTTCTTGGCACTTGTGCGTTATTTATCGGAAAATTGGTTGTACTTTTGTGAAACAAAAATAGAAACAAATTAAACTCTTAATATAGTTATGATTACAAATATTACCGATACAATTCGTTACATCGGTGTCGATGACAACGATATCGACCTCTTCGAGAGTCAGTATATCGTGCCAAACGGCATATCGTACAACTCGTACCTTATTGTAGACGAGAAAGTTGCAATTATGGATACGGTGGATGCCCGTAAGAGCGAGGAGTGGTGGCAGAATCTGCGCGAAGCTCTCGCTGGTCGCACCCCCGACTATCTCGTTGTGCATCACATGGAGCCCGACCACGCAGGTAACATCGCGAAGGTCGCTACCGAGTATCCCGAATTGAAAATCGTAGCCTCGGCACGCGCAATAGATATGATGCCGCAATTTTTCGAGGATACCGACTTCTCTGGTCGCACGATAGCCGTTAAAGAGGGCGAAACGCTCTCGTTAGGTGCGCATACGCTCACCTTTATGATGGCTCCGATGGTGCATTGGCCTGAGGTTATGGTGTCGTACGATGCACTCGACAAGGTGGTATTTTCGGCAGATGGTTTTGGCAAATTCGGTGCGCTCGCGCACGAGGAGGATTGGGCTTGCGAGGCTCGTCGCTACTACTTCAACATCTGCGGAAAGTATGGCGCACCCGTGCAGACTTTGCTGAAGAAGTTGGCTGCGCTCGATGTTGCGATGATTTGCCCACTTCATGGGCCTGTGTTGAGGGAGAATCTCGCCTATTATATCGGCTTGTACGACTGCTGGAGTCGCTACGATGTCGAGAGTGAGGGGGTATTTATCGCCTACGCCTCGATACACGGAGGCACAGCGAAGGCGGCGCACAAATTGGCGGAGATTCTGCGCGAGAAGGGTGCGGCAAAGGTTGCAATGGCAGACCTCACGCGCGACGATATGGCAGAGGCTGTTGAGGATGCTTTCCGATATGGTAAGATGGTTGTGGCGGCAGCGTCGTATGATGGCGATGTCTTTACACCGATGCACACATTCCTCCATAAGTTGAGCTTGAAGGGCTACCGCAACCGCCGTGTAGCGATTGTCGAGAATGGCTCGTGGGCACCTTGCGCAGGGCGTGTAATGAAGGGGGTGCTGGAGCAGATGTCGGGCGTAGAGATTGTGGGCGATATGGTAACCATCCGTTCTGCAATGAAGCAGGGCGATATTCCTGCCCTTGAGAGCCTTGCCGATGCGATTTTGGCGTAGTAAACGCGCTCGGAAATAGGCGTTTAGTGGGTTGTGGGTGTCCGTTAGGGATACCCACTTTTGTTTTCGCATCTCTGCCCCACAAATAAATTCGGAATAATTTATAAAGACTTATTCTCAATCACTTAACAATAGTAATTGGAACCCTATGCAAACAAAAAAACCTCTTAGCATTGCTAAAAGGTTTATTAAGTTCGGGTGGAAGATGGGATTCGAACCCACGACCTTCGGAACCACAATCCGCAACTCTAACCAGCTGAGCTACATCCACCATCTAAATCCCTTGCGGAATCGGGTGCAAAAGTAATACACTTTTTTGCAATTGCCAAATTTTTTGGGAAAAAAGAGTCGAAAAGTATAGAAATATCTAATCTATAGTCGCCAAAAATCACATCTTTCCCCACGAAAGCGACTGCAAAAATTCATTTTTGCCCATTTATCACATCGGATTTATTATAACTATTTATGAATGAAAACGCTATAAGTCATTGTTTTATGAGATTTTTTACATATCTTTGCAGTGATTATATTCCTAAATCCCTCTCCTAAATTTTTAGGGGGGGGGGATTTTGGGTGTAATACATTGGGTATCAGGAGATTGGAACGGGAAAATTGGACAAGAGAGGAAAATTGACGCGCAATTAGATAACGGCGAGTAAGGGCAAGTAAGGCAAATTGAGAATTGAGAATTGAGAATTGAGAATTATTTTAACTACTCACTACTCACTAAAAATGCCAATGGCCAATGGCTAATAGCTAAAAAAAGCAGGAGATTGCCACGGCTTGTACCAAGCCTCGCAATGACGATTTATAAATAAAGAATACATTTAATTGTCAATTCTCAATTATCAATTGTCAATTAACTCCCCAGAACCCCTAAAACCCCCAGAACCCCTAAAGAAACAAACAACAAATTAACTAAACATAATTTTATAACTATTAACTAATTAAAAAACAAAAACAAGATGAAAAACTTATTCAAGATTCTCTTGGCAGTTGTAGCGTTGGCAGTTGTAGGCTGTACAACCGACACAACTGAGGACTTCGGCGTAACTGTCGACGGTCAGAAAACCATCACCCTCTCGCTCGAAGAGTCGCGTACTCAGCTCGGTACAGAGGTAAATGGTCTTTATCCTCTCACTTGGAGCGAGGGCGACAAGATTTCAGTAAACGGTGTTGAGTCGGGCGAGGCTATAATCGACAGCAACAACCCTGCAAACGCATCTTTTGTCGTTTCTGGCTCTGCTCCTTACTGCATTGCTTATCCTGCTGCTCCAGAGGGACAAGTTCTCTTCGCAGCTGAGCAGGAGCATGTTAGCGACACCACCTTTGGTAGCGGCGTTGCAACAATGTACGGCTACGGCGAGAGTGGTCTCGGTCTTCACTTGCACCACCTCACTGGCGTATTGAAGATTGCTGTTACTGGTTCTGGCGTTTTGACTTACGCGCAGATTTCGACCATCGATCGCGCCCCTATCGCAGGTGCTTTCAACATCGACTTCGAGAGTGGCAAGGTTACAGCTACTCCAGCAGCAAAGAGCGTTATCAACTACGCATTCCCAAGTGATGCAGGTGGCGACGCAGGTCTTGTTCTCTCGAACGATCCGCAGTATCTCCACATTGCAGTTCCTGCGGGCGAGTACGATGAGCTTTATGTAACATTGTGCGACGAGGCAGGTGGCGTAATGTACGCAACTGTTAAGGCTGACGACACAAAGCCTCTCACAGCAGGCAAGGTGCGTAATTTCAAGACTCCGATCGTCTATGTTCCAAACGCAAATGTACATATCATTAAGGATGTTGAGACCTTGAAGGCGTTTGCAGCAGCTGCACCAACCTCAAACAAGGATGCCCTCTTCGTTGCCGATGTGGATATGACTGGCGAGACTTGGACTCCAATTGAGGGTTATGCAAATACCGTTCTCGGAAACGGTTACTCGATTAAGGGCTTGACAGCTCCGTTGTTTGGCAAGACAAACGCAAGCATCAAGGGCTTGCACTTGGTAGATGTAAACATCAACGAGACCAAGAATCCAAATGTTGGTGCATTTGCACGCCAAATCTCTGCAACCGACACCGTATCGCCTTCGATTGAGCACTGTACCGCATCCGGTAAGATAGTTGTAAATTGTGCGGAATATGTTATCCCATCTAAGTATGGCTGGTATCACGATTTTACCGTAGGAGGTATTGCAGGAACTCTGTTTGGAACATCTATTAGCGACTGTTCAAGCAGTATCAATCTTGACATTGACCAGCAGGTAGTTGCAGGCAACACCAAGGAGATCAGACCTGGTGTTGGAGGTGTTGTAGGCGCTCTGATTCAATTCGACAGAACCGACGCAACAGTGGTCTATTCGCCAATGGTAAATTGCAGCAACTCTGGTAATTTAGAGTATGCTAACGGCTCGTATAATGGCGAAACCGATGCTGTTCTTTTGTCGTTGGGAGGTGTTGTCGGAATTGCATTTAGCGAGAATAGAACGGCAGAAATTAGCAATT
>SUZQ01000024.1 GCA_015059875.1 Rikenellaceae bacterium
ATCCTGAATCGAAGTCTGACCTGTCATAAACATTGTCAAACGGTCGATACCCATACCCATACCTGAGCAGTTAGGCATACCGTACTCCAACGCACGAACAAAGTCCATATCGATAAACATCGCCTCATCGTCACCACGCTCCGACAATCGCATCTGCTCCTGGAAACGCTCCAACTGGTCGATTGGGTCGTTCAACTCCGAGTAGGCGTTACACAACTCCTTACCCGCAACAAACAACTCGAAACGCTCGGTCAAGTCCTGATTGTCGCGGTGACGCTTGCAGAGTGGCGACATCTCGATTGGGTAGTCGCAGATAAATGTTGGCTGCACCAAATCCTCCTCGCAGTACTGTCCGAAGATGGCATCAATCAACTTGCCCTTACCCATCGTGTCGTCAATCTCGACATTAAGACGCTTGCAAGCCTCGCGCAAATCTGCCTCACTCTGACCTGTAATATCGTAACCCGTCTTTTCGCGGATAGCATCGGTCATCGTCAAGCGACGGAATGGAGCCTTGAACGAAATCTGCTTGCCATCAATCTCCACCTCTGTAGAACCATTAACAGCCAAAGCGATACGCTCCAACATATTCTCGGTGAACTCCATCATCCAGCGGTAGTCCTTGTAGGCGATATAAATCTCCATACATGTAAACTCTGGATTGTGAGTTCTATCCATACCCTCGTTACGGAAGTTCTTACCAAACTCATATACGCCATCAAAACCTCCCACGATAAGACGCTTCAAGTACAACTCGGTAGCGATTCGCATATAGAAGTCGATATCGAGAGCGTTGTGATGAGTGATAAACGGACGAGCCGAAGCTCCTCCTGGAATTGGCTGCAAAATAGGAGTCTCAACCTCTAAGCAGCCATGCTCGTTGAAGTACTCACGCATGGTAGCGATAATCTTTGCACGCTTTGCAAAGACATCACGCACCTTCGGATTAACCACCAAATCGACATAACGCTGGCGATAGCGCACCTCTGGATCGGTCAAAGCGTCAAACTGCTGACCATCCTTCTCCTTCACGATTGGGAGAGGGCGGATAGATTTCGACAAGACGGTAAACTTGCGGCAATGTACCGACAACTCGCCTGTATTGGTGCGGAATGCAAAACCCTCGATACCCACAAAGTCGCCAATATCGAGTAACTTCTTGAATACTGTGTTGTAGAGTGTTGGATCGCCCTCTGGGCAGACATCGTCACGGCGGATATATACCTGAATACGACCTGTGTGATCCTGCAACTCGAAGAACGAAGCACTACCCATAATACGGCGGCTCATAATACGGCCAGCGATGGTTACAGCCTCGAACTTTGCAGGCTCGGCATCGAACTCTGCTGCAATCTGTGCTGCGGTAGCCGAGACATCAAATCTCTCAGCTGGATATGGGTTAATACCGAGATCGCGCAACGCTTTGAGCGACTGACGACGCAACTGTTCTTGTTCACTTAAATGTTCCATATATGTTATTTTGTTTTATTACTCTTAATCTCCATACATTCAAAATCCGAATTTTCGGGCGCAAAGATAAAAAATAAAAACTTAATTTGAGGTGTGTTGATTATTACTTTGCAACAATTAGCACCTCTTTTGAGTTCTTATTGCTCAATACATACTTTATATCTTCACTATAATGAACTGACACGGTTTTACCTATGCTTTCCAATAATTCTGTCAACCTTTTTATTGTTGGTATACCATTTGAGCGATATGAAACAACAATAATGCTGTCTTTAAACTGCTTAAACAGTCTTATAAACGCACCATCAATACACTCTGAATCATTCCATACGCTAAAAGTTGGCTGCAAACGAAAATTTTTACTATTATAATCTATGCGAGATTCCCAATTATCGTAATCTACCAATCCATTTAAGAAATGATAAAAATCTGAGTAATCGATTCCGACACCTTTATCATTCAAATATGGAGTATCAATATAGACCAAATCATATGTATTTTCTATATCAAAGATGTCGCAACTCTTCGATATACACTTCTCTCCATTACTAAATACTGCATCGTTCGCCTCTTTAATAAACTTACGAAAATGCACTTCAAATGGAGTATCCCATGTTTTTTTATTACCAAAACTACGTTCTACATCTTTCAATCGAACCGACAAATTTTTACGATGGAATAAATTGTATGGACGCTTAATTATACACGACTGGAATAATGCAAAATATGCCATAGCCTGTTTATACGGATCTTCCATATTTCTTATATTCTTCGAAACAATATCTAACCAAACATTCTCCTCGTCTGTATAATATATATCTTTAAATGTGCTCGCTATTAAATTAGGATAAATAAAACCCGAATGAGCAGATAGTATTTCTTCTATATCTTTATCAGATATTTTTTTTTCATCATTTTCTACTAATGCTGCTCCGATGTAATAGTTAAAAGGTTGTACATCGTTATATGTAACTTTTTTACCTTCTTTCTTTAAACGATAAGCCACACTGCCAGTTCCACCAAATGCATCTAATGCCGTTTGGAATGGAAGATCTTTTATTATCTCCCATATCCAATCAACAAATTTCAACTTACTACCTTGATATCTAGTAGAAGGAAACTTTGCTATCGGTTTTGTTAATTCTGGAAAAAACGATAATTGCATAGACATCTTATAAATTTTTGAACACTTTATACTCTTTGAGACTAGTGTAATATGGCTTTTTTAACTCGGCTTTTTTGGCCATATCCATTGTTAAATATTCCATCCAATAATTGTCAAAAATCGCCTCTCCTAACTTAGCGAATGGGCCGTTCCCTTGTTTCAAATCTTCGATTTTGCTAACAGAACCTATATTTTTAGTATTTCCACTTCCAGGACGATCTATCGCTATCTTCCATTTTTCCTGAACAAAAAAGTCGAAATTTTTAATAACAGATACAATTTCGTTTAATTGATCTATACCATATACCTTGCGTTCATCAATATCTCGAACAGTATCGTATATTATCCCAAGTACAACATGTGCTTTATAGTTTCCATAAGGGTGCGTTACATTTTTAGTGCTATTTCTTTCTCTGAAATATCCAGTAAACGCACCAAGAGTCATACCATTTATGTGGGTGGAATCTTTGCGATAACTACTTTTAAGATCTACCGCAAACAAGTTTCCTTCTTTATCCTTAAATGTAATATCTGGATAAAAATTCTGTTGTTCAGTTAATTCGATTTCCAACCCATTATTTTGAGCAAAAGCATATATCTTGGGAAATATGTACAACTCTATTATTTTCGATATAACTTTTGTATCTGCAGAAATAGTGTATATATTTTTGTTTGTATCAATAAAACCTTTTACTATCCAGCCACCATCTTCTGTACTGATTGTTTGTCCAAAATCAGAAACTGCTTCATTTAATAGTTTAATAAATTTTTCTTTATCCATAATTTGAGATAGTTAATAGAATTATCCGCAAAGATACACTTATTTGCGCTGTTTAGCAACAACTACATCAAACTTTTTCCACAAAAAGTAGATTGACAAGCCGCATACGCTACCCACCACTGCTCCGATAAGTATATCCATAGGGAAGTGGCAAGCGAGGTAGATTCGTGAATAGCATATCAGAATCACTGCCACAGCAATAACCCAATTATACCACTTGCGACGAATTGCCAATGCCGACATCCATGCCAACGCAACCGTTGTTGCAGCGTGTGCCGATACGGTTCCGTAAGGGCCATGAGCATAGGATGTTACATGGCACAAATCGCGCACCGCAGAGTCGAACATCGGACGGTGGCGCACAGGGAACGACTCCCACAAATGTTTGAGTGGACCGGAGTGTTTGAATATGCCGCAAATAATATCCGACAAGCCTATCGCCAATGCCAAACAGAGAACATAGGCGAGAGCTCGTTGCCAGCCATATTTATACCACATAAAGGCGAGGATAAAGAAGTAGAGAGGCAACCACATCACCGTTCCCGATATGGTCTCCATAATAAAATCCATCGCCTTGCCTCCATCAAAATTCAAAAGGAGGAATAGGTCGTGATCGAAAGTGTACATAGCCAAGCTAAATTGAGAATTGAGAATTGAGAATTGAGAATTACTTTATCTTATCTTCAAATATCTTCTACCAAAAAAATCGTAAATGGTGGTGGAAATTTTGTGCTAAACGAGGGAGCGAAAGCGCAGCATAGTAGACCTATGTGAGCATTTCGCTATCCGAAGAGCAGTGCAAAATTTACCAATCAGAACTCTACCACCCAAAAATCGTAAATGGTGGTGGAAATTTTGTGCTAAACGAGGGAGCGAAAGCGCAGCATAGTAAACCTATGTGAGCATTTCGCTATCCGAAGAGCAGTGCAAAATTTACCCACCAGAACGATTTTTTACAGTTGTCCGCCCATCAAAGTCGCAATCGTCTTTGGAATCTCGGTCTGGTCGCGACACTCAAGGAACTTCTGCTCGCCAACACCCTTTGCAAAGAGAGGGGTATACATACCTGTATGGTAGAGGCTTGTCCAATCGATAGAGGCCGCCTTGTTAAGTATGCGAATAGCATCGTAAACAAGGAACTCGCTCTTGTTATATAGTCCATCCACCATAGGGCCATACTTCATAAAGATATCTTCGAAGTCACGACGCAACAACGCCTCCTCCTCTTTGGTTACGGGTACAAGACTCCAAAGACCAAAGCCTTCGCTAAGAGCTTGTTTGTAGTCGCTCCAATTGCGCTTGCCCTCAGCGCGCATCTGCTGGATGGTTTTGGTCATCTGGATAGCAGAAGCCTTCTGTGCCATAAGGAGATTCATACGAATCTCGTAGTGATCCCAACCGAGCGACATACCTCCTGTTTCGTGGTCGGCAGTCACTACGATAAGAGTCTCATCTGGATGCTCCGCTGCAAAGGCGAGAGCCAAATCTACACACTGCGAAAACTCATTAACCTCAAGGAATGTGGTCACGGCATCCTGCTCGTGTGCTGCATAGTCGAGCTTACCTCCCTCAATCATCAGGAAGAAACCATCCTTCGCCTCGCGCGAGAGATACTCAATAGCCGCTTTCGAGTGGTTGAGCAGCGTGTGTACCTCGTCACCTTTACGGTCAATTACATAAGGTACATGCTTATTCTCCTTGTCATTAGCCACCAATGCAACTCGCTTGCCCTCAGTCCTTGCCGCCGCCTCAACATCGAGAGTAAGGGTGATGCCCGCATTGCGAATGCGCTCTGCCAGTTCGGCAGTAGTGATCGGCTTATACTTTGGATCTTGCGGTCCACTCTTCATATCCATAATTGTCGAGCCAGCGATAAAAGCCACCGGACTTTCGATATAGTCATCTACAAGTTTCGGGAAGCCAAAACGATCCGAAGTGTGGCCGTAGAAACAGCTTGGTGTAGCGTGGTTAATGCCCACATTTGTCACCAAACCTACCATATATCCCTGCTCCGACGCCACATCGGTGAGGTTGCGCAACTCGTTATCCTTATCGTCTACGCCGATAAAGGAGTTTGCAGTCTTACACCCCGTAGCGAGAGCTGTACCTGCGGCTGCCGAATCGGTTACAGGGTTTGAGGTCGAGTAGTTGGTTACAAAGTTGCGAGTCTCAAACTTAGAGAAGTTGAGTCGCTCGACCTCGCTCTTTCCCGCCTTCACTGCATTGTACTGCTCGGTACCGAGAATATGGTTGAAACTCATACCATCACCGATAAAATAGAATACATACTTCGGTTTTTTGTTGCAAAGCGAACAGTCATCCGACTGCAAGAGCAAGCCTACGCAGAGGCACGCAACCGAGAATCCTAAACAGCAAAGGGTTAATTTTAATGATTTCTTCATTTTATCTCTGTTTTTTTGATTAATCTCTACGACGACCATTTATCAACGCCACATAGTACAAAATTGAGGCGATAGCCGACAACGCCGCCACAAGATATGTTCGTGCAGCCCAACGGAGCGAGATTTTCGCCCCCTCCAACTCCTCTCCTGCAAGCAATCGGCTCGACTGTAACCACGCCAAAGCGCGATCCGAAGCGTTATACTCTACGGGCAAGGTAATAATTGAGAATAGAGCCGAGATACACATCAGTCCAACACCTATCCAGCACATCATTTGACTACCCGTCGAAGCGGTCATAATAAGTCCGATAATAATAAGCCACGAAGCAGCTTGCGACGAGAAATTCACAAGCGGCACAAGTGCCGAGCGCATCTGCAACGGAGCATAGCCCTGAGCGTGTTGTACGGCATGTCCGCACTCGTGGCATGCAATAGCCGCAGCCGTAATTGAACGACCATAGTAGACCTCATCGGAGAGGTTTACGGTCATATTTTGCGGATTGAAGTGGTCGGTAAGGTAGCCACCCGTATGGGTAACTGTTACATTGCGAACATTGTTCTCACGCAACATCTTCTCGGCAATCTCTGCACCAGTCAAACCCGCAGGCATTGCAACCTTTGAGTACTTCGACACCACTGAGCGCAGACGCCACTGCACGATAAATCCCGCAATACCAACAACGATAACCATCAAGAACGCCTCACTTGTAGTGAGGTTTGACAAATAGTGACTTTGTCCCTCGTAAGAGGCTTGTAAAAGATTCAAAAACATTTTCTGTACGATTTTTGGTTACTAAATCGTTATTAATACGCGCAAAAATACGAAAAATTGTTTAATTTTGCCAAAAAAGTGAAGTGTTCAAGCGCAAAAAAGCATAATCGAACATTTAACATTTAGGTATAGAGGAGTTTTTGCCTCCTCTGGGATATGGATAAAGTATGGAAAATAAAGAGTTTACACCACAAGACCGCAAATTTATGCAGATGGCAATTGACCTCTCGGTTGAGAATGTTGCCAACGGAGGTGGGCCCTTCGGTGCAGTAATTGTCCGTGATGGCGAAATCATCGCCACAGGTACCAACCGCGTAACCGCAAATAACGATCCAACGGCACACGCTGAAGTGAGCGCGATACGCGCAGCTTGTGCAAAGGTCGGCAATTTCAAGTTGGAAGGTTGCACTTGTTACACCTCGTGCGAGCCTTGTCCAATGTGCTTGAGCGCACTCTATTGGGCTGGCATTGAGCGCATCGTCTATGGCAACACGAAGGAGGATGCCAAGTCGATAAACTTCGACGACTCGTTCATCTACGACGAAATCGCAAAACCTTACGCCCTGCGTGCTATACCGTGTCAAAACTTTATGCGCAAGGAGGCGCTTGAGGGTTTCCGAGCGTGGAGCGAAAAAGAGGACAAGATTGAGTATTAACGGAAAACGGAAAGCGGAAAACGGAAAACTTTTTTTACTTTTAACTGAAAAGCTAATGGCTAATGGCTAAAAGCTAAAAGCCCCTAAAAATGAAGAGCCTTGCCCGACATATTGCAATGCGTGGTACATCATCACAGAATATGATGGTGCATATTGCCACATCTGCCGTAGCGGTAAGTATCGCTGTGGTGGTTATTACCTTGTCGGTCATCATAGGCTTCAAAGAGCAGATATCAACTCTTGTATCGGGAACTGTAGCAGATATCACCGTTTCGAGTCCATACGCCAAGCGACAACCCGAACTTCATCCGATAAGCGACAACGACTCATTGCGCAACATCATACTAACAACGGCAAATATCTATCACGCAGAGCGTTACGCACTGCGCAGTGGCGTTATTCGTGGCGAGAGTAGCGTTGCTGGCATCGCCCTGAAGGGTATTGGAGCAGAGGCTGACACTACCCTATTCTCCGAACGCATCTTAGAGGGAAACCTCCCACGATTCGAGGAGGCAAGACGCAAGGAGATTCTCCTCTCGCAGAGCATTGCATCGAAGATTGGGGCAAAATACGATAGTCGCGTAGAGTTGCTGTTCTTGGAGAACGACAAACCGCGTCGCGAGGTGTTCAAGGTGTGTGGTGTATATCGCTCCGCCCTCGGAGATACGGGAGCAGAGTTGGTTCTGACTGACATCCGCAATGTACAGAAAATAAATGGCTGGGGAGCATCCCAAATTTCGGGCTATGCGTGCCGTCTGCACGACAGCAAACTCGCTTGGCAGAGTGCCGACATGCTAAACATGCGTTTTTTGCACGAGTATGAGGGGGATGACAATCTTATGGCAGAGTGCTCGCAGGAGCGACACGCCGAAATCTTCGGTTGGCTCGAAACACACGATGTAAATGCCACTGTTATATTGACAATTATGCTTGTGGTAGCAATATTCAATATGGTAACCGCACTGCTTATTCTTGTATTGGAGCGCACCCGAATGGTGGGAACTCTCAAGTCGCTCGGTATGCAGAACAGCACCATACGACGAATCTTTACCTATCGTGCTACGGGAATCATACTCAAAGGTGCCCTCATTGGTAATATCATTGCGATGGCACTACTGTTAGCACAGAGGTTTCTGCACCTCATCAAGTTGGATGAATCGGGATATTTCCTATCGGAGGTACCCGTTGCACTTGGTGCAGGATGGATTGTGGGAATAAATATAGTTTTTGTAGCTATAATAGTCGCTGTAACTCACCTCGCAACCGCTATTGTCGGGCGCATAAAGGTGGCAGAGGCGATTAAATATAATTGACAATTGACAGTTGACAATTGATAATTGATAATTAGAGGTGATTTTTAATTCAGCTAATGGCTAAAGGCAATTATGAATAGAGAGAGTAAAAGCGAAATGGTGCGTGTAATGTTCAATGACATTGCACCGACATACGACCGCCTAAACCATATTTTATCACTCGATATTGACCGTTTGTGGCGCAAGCGCGTGGTGCGTGTTGTGCGCAAACTCGGAGCCAAGCACATTATGGATATGGCAACAGGTACGGGAGATCTCGCAATCGCTTTGGCAAAGAAGATTGATGGGGCAACCATCTACGGAGCAGACTTTTCGAGCGAGATGTTAGCGGTAGCAAAGCAGAAAATCGAGCAACTCGGACTCGCGGAGCGCATCTCACTTACGGAGTGCAATGCCGAGAATATTCCACTCGCCGATGAGGCTGTAGATGCAGCAACCGTAGCCTTCGGAGTGCGCAACTTCGAGCATCAGCGCGAAGCTCTTACCGAGATAAAACGAACAATACGCCGAGGAGGACACCTCGTTGTCTTGGAGTTCTCGAATCCTCGATTTGCTATCGTGCGTTGGTGCTACCGCCTCTATTCGCACCACATCCTACCTGCAATAGGTCGCCTCGTATCGAAACACGCTACAGCGTACACCTACCTGCCAGAGTCCATCGACCAATTTGCATCGCCTGATGCCTTCACTGCACTGCTCCGCGAAGTGGGTTTCGACAAGGTGGAGCGCAAATCGCAGTCGTTTGGGATAGCACATATCTACATAGCACATAAAGCAGAGTAACTTAAAAAAAGAAGAGCAGAATGAGAACTATCATCAAAAATATCGTCATTGCGTTTTGGGTTGCTGCCACACTTTGTCTTGGTGGATGCTCCAAGCAAAAGGCCGAACGCACACCAAAGCAGAAGTTTCAGGTTGTATCGCTTGACGGAGTAAAAGGCTCAATCAGTGAAGGGTGGCAAATTTCGCTTACCGTAGCTAACAACACCGCATCGAACATCAACATCACGACAGGTTCGGCATTTATCAATCAGGGAGGCCGCAAAGTTGCGCGCGTTCTCCTCGATGGCGAGGTTTTGCTGCCACGCCGCCGCTGCTCGCAAGTTGTAGTGCCTATACGGCTAACTCTCTCCAATCCGATTGCAGCATTCTCGCTACTTAACCGAGTGCGCAAGGGGGATTTCTCGAATATCACTGTCGATTACACCCTTTCGGTAAAGGCTTTTGCACAGCATCGCACCATCGAGGGAGATGGAGTATTGCTCGAACAACTCGCAAAACAATTCAATTTAGGACTTAAAAAATAATCAGATATGAGAGCAGTTTTTACGATTATAGCACTCCTCGTTGCCCTGTCGGCTCAGGCACAGAGCGATGTTATTGCAAACACCTCGTCGCGCAAGAAGATTAAGGCTCACCTCGCCGCACCAGCACAATGCGACTCGGTGACAATCGTGCGCGAAACCGTACAAATCACCGAGCATGGCGATGCCGCAACTATTGTAGGTAACAATCTTGAAGCCACAACAAAAGCTGTAAACGGCTATCGCATAATGATTTTTATGAGCAATTCGCAAACCGCGCGTCGTGATGCTATCGCGGCACAGGAGAACTTCTTGGCACTCTTTCCGCAAGAGCAATCCTACCTCTCCTACGAGAACCCATATTTCAAGGTCGCAGTAGGCAACTGCACCTCGCAAGAGGAGGCTATAACCCTTCTTGGTCGTCTGCGCGGTACATTTCCGAAAGCATTTATTATGCGCGAGAATATAGAGATAGGTGAATTTGCGCGATAGCGACAATATAAAAACCATAACCCTACTTTAACCTAAACAACTATGAATCGAATCTGTAACTCACTTCTTGCTGTCATCTTATTGGCCACAGCGAGCTGCACCAACTCTCCGTTAGGGCATGAACGCACACACTCTTTTGCAGAGGTGGAGCGACAATTTGCCAAGCCAGGCGCAGCCTTTCGTCCCGCCCCATTTTGGGTGTGGAACGATAAGGTAACTTACGAGGATATTGACCGTATGTTGGTAGACTTCAAAGAGCAAGGATTCGGCGGTGTATATGTGCATCCGCGCCCAGGAATGATTACCACCTACCTGACCGACGAATGGTTTGACCTTTGGGCATACAGTCTCAAACGAGCAAAAGAGCTTGAACTGGAGATTTGGATATACGACGAGAACTCCTATCCGAGTGGTTTTGCAGGCGGTCATGTTCCTACAGAGTTTCCCGAATCGGTAGAACATGCTACCGAACTCAGACCTACCATTGTAGAGCAACTGCCTGAGGATCTCTCGCCATACTGCATCTGCTTGAAGCAGGTGGGCGACAAGTTCGAGGATATAACCTCGTCACCTCGCTCCGACGAGAAGGGGCGTTACTTCCTCTACGAAGAGGTTAAACCGAGAAAGAAGCGTTGGCTGGGCGGTTTCGCCTACCCCGACCTACTATATAAAGGTACAACCGAGTGCTTTATTGAGATCACCACTCGCGGATACGAGAAGCGTTTCGGCAAAGATTTCGGCAAGGCCATCAAAGGAATATTTACTGACGAAGCAGAGTGGCAGCGTTGGACTCCCGATATGTTCAACGAATTTGAGAAGGAGTGGGGCTACAATCTCCGCACCCATCTGCCGATGCTCAAAGAGGAGATTGGCAACTGGAAACAGGTGCGCTTCCACTTCCTTGCTACCAAACAGCGACTCTTTATCGAGCGTTGGTCAATGCCGTGGTACAACTACTGCGAGGAGCATAACCTGCTCTGGACAGGTCACTATTGGGAGCATTATTGGCCAAAAATGAATCGCAATGGCGATAATATGTCGATGTACGAGTGGCATCAGCAGCCAGGCATCGATCTCCTATTCAACGAGTTCGACGAGAAATCGCCTAACGCCCATTGGGGTAATGTGCGCGCAGTGAAGGAGTTGCGCAGTGCAGCCAACCAGATAGGTCAAACCCGCACTCTATGCGAGAGCTATGGCGGTGGAGGATGGGAGCAGACCTTCGAGGAGTTCAAGCGTTATGCTGACTGGCAGTATGCTCTCGGCGTAAACTACACCAACCAACACTTCTCGCCAACATCCACCGCAGGTGCCCGCAAGTACGACTATCCCGACTTCTTTACCCGCTACTCGCCATGGTGGAATAGCTACAAGCTCCTCAACGACCATGTTGCACGCCTTTCGTTAGTTTTGAGTCAAGGCGAGCAGATGAACGATATTCTCGTATTGGAGCCTAACTCGACAATATGGATGTACTACACACACCGCTACGATCATCCAGCAGTAAAGGAGATAGGCAATGAGTTCCAAGCATTTGTCACAATGTTGGAGAAGTCGCAGGTTGAGTTCGACCTCGGATCGGAGATGATTATCCACCACCGTGGCAAAGTCAAAGGAGGCAAGTTCGTAGTTGGCAATCGCGCCTACTCTACCGTTATCATCCCCGCAAACTGTGAGAATCTCTTTGGATCAACGGCAGCTCTGTTAGAGCAATTTGTAGCCGAAGGAGGTAAGATTATAGCCCTTGGAGCACCTGATTGCATCGATGGTTACAAGAGCGAAAAAATTGTGCAGCTATGGAGTAGCTCAAGCATTAAGCGCGAGCTGAATATTACAGAACTTGCGAACGACCATATTCAATTCTCGAAAATCGAGGGTGGCAATCTCTTCCACCATCGTCGTGAGTATAAGGATGGCGAGTTACTCTTCCTTGCCAACGCCTCGATGGACGAGTACGCAAAAGGTAGCGTAACACTCTGCGGTGCGGGCTTGAAGGTTCTCGACACCTACACAGGAGAGATTCTACGCGATGCAAAGGCGGTAGTAACCGACGGAAAGGTCGAGTTCAAATTCAATATTCCGCCAGTAGGGCATCTATTAGTATTTGCACCAAAGAGAGCGTACGGGCTCGACAAACTTCCCGTAACAAAGTGTGATTGTCTTAAAGATGCTGTAGCAGCGAAAGCTACTTCAGATTTGAAAGTGCGTCGAGCAAGCGACAACTATCTAACATTGGAGTTCTGCGACCTCAAAATAGACGATACCGAGTCGCGCAACATCTTCGTAGGCAAGGCTTGTCAGCAGTTATTCAAACACTTCGGTTTGAAAAATCCATGGGAGCGTACAATGCACTTCAAGGATTGCATTCTTGCTGCCGACACCATCAAGACAGGCAATATTACCGTAAGCTATCACTTCAATGTCGCCGAGAAGTTCGACTGGTCGGATATGAAATTTATCTGCGAAAAGCCATCGCTTTGGGAGGTGCGTATCAATGGTAATAAAATTGAGCCAATTGATGGCGAGTGCCCTCTTGATGCACGCAACGGCAGTTTCCGCATTGGAGAATATATCCGCCTCGGCGAGAATGTCGTAACACTGCACCGCAGCCCAATGACGATCTACGCAGAGATTGCTTGCGGATTCGTTACGGGCAACTTTGCGGTAGTTCCCGATAAGATTGGTTGGAAAATTGCAGCTCCACAGACAATGCAGCTCGGTTCGTGGCACAAGCAAGGCGCACCGTTCTACGGATGGGATGTGGCGTATAGTCGTTCGTTCGAACTTCCACACGAAGGCTCAAAGATTGTTAAGCTCGGCAGTTGGAAGGGCACTGTATGCGAGGTTTGGATAAATGGCGAGAAGGCTGGAGCTATTCTTACAAAACCATATACTTTGGATATTACAAGATACGCTAAAGAGGGTAGTAACAACATAGAGGTGCGCTGCACTGGCTCGTTGTACAACCTTTATGGTCCCCACTTCCACAACTACAAAGGTCGCGCTACTCCTGGCAGTTGGTATGTCAATGCTGAGCCTACATCGGCAGAGAAATATCAGCTCTTTGAGTACGGTTTGAACGAGGCGTTCGAGGTGCTTGTAAAGTAGTTATTGGTCAGTTTATCCGCCAAAAAGTCGAGTTCAACCCAATTAAAAACCTCTTTGAGGGATAAAAATTTGCTTTTTTGCAAATGGCTTTATATATTTGTTGTGAGCAAAAGATTGTTAAACACTAAAAACATTACAATTATGAAGAAGATTATGACATTGGCGATTATCGCCCTCGCATCAGTAGCGATGATTTCGTGTTCTGGACAGCCAAAGCAGAAGCAGGGAGCGTGTGGCGAGCCTTGTTGCCAGCCAAAGAGCGAGTGTGTAGAGTGCGAGAAGAAGGCTGAATGCCCTAAGGCGGCTTGCGCAGAGTGCGAGAAGAAGGCAGAGTGCCCTAAGGCGGCTTGCGCAGAGTGCGAGAAGAAGGCAGAGTGCCCTAAGGCTGCTGCCGTAGAGTGTCCAAAGAGAATTGAGGGCAAGAAAAAAGCAGTATGCGGTGAGAAGAAGATTAAGAGCCAGAAGTTAGAGGTAGTTGCACAGCCTGCAAAATAGCAAGTTGCTACCATTTATTCTATATAGAGAGAGGGTGTCCAATAAGTTTGGGACACCCTCTGCTTGTAAAAGGCCGTATACGCCACATAAGATTAACCCCGATTTGTCTATTTCGCTATAAATTCATAACTTTGTATCGGTTAATTAAAGCTTAAAATTATGAGAAGATCTATTCTATTACTCCTTGTTACAATTGGATTAACATTTATTGGGTGTCAGAAGGAGAATAATTATGTAGTGGGTGTAGATAAACGGATAATAAACGCCACCTTCTACGACAACAGCTACTCCGTTTGTGTTACTTCAGATTACGATTGGGAGGCGGTATCCAACAATGAGTGGATTACTTTGACTAAGGATGTTGGCACGGCGGGAGCATCGCAACTCGATATCACTGTTGCCCAAAATCCTAATATCGAAGGTCGTAAAGGCTCAATTGAGTTTCGTGCCAAAGGCTCAAATATCTCAAAAAGTTTAACTGTATCTCAAGCAGCAAACGACTTCACCTTCAGTGTGGAGAATGTCACCGCCACAACAGCCGATTTGAGCGTCACAGCAAAGAGTGAATCAAAAACATTCTATTGGTACAATGTTACCGATGAAGATTTCACGGCATACTACGAGCGTAATACCATTACCCTAATGAACAGCATTCGCGATATGCTCCGCAGCTACATACAGATGGGCGCATTCCCATCGTGGTCATCGCTACTCTCAAGAGGATTCGATAGCCAATCTGTCAAGGGACTTAAACCTGATACGGAGTATATGATGTTCGCATTCGGTATCGATAACTCTGGTAATATCACCAGCAAAGAGGTCTCGTATATTTGGTACAGAACATTGCCAAAGGAGTAGTAAGTAGAGATTATAAGATAGTTTAGAGTCCGTCTAACAAAACGAAACTCTGCACCTTGTCGGAAGCCGTGAAATGCAGAGCATTACAAGAGACCTTGGGATAGTACAAAGCGTACAGCCCGAGGTCTCTTACTTTTAGTCATCTTCCCAATTATCAAAATTTCTTATACCACAGAATACAAAGATTCATTTTAGGCAAGGAAATTTTGTGCCAAACAAGAAAGCGAGTCCGCAGCATACTTGGCGTATGTGAGGAACTCGCTTATCGAAGAGCGGTGCAAAATTTACCGCTTAAAATGGATTCCTATTTCTTGTCAGAAGTCGTGAGATGTGGTGCATCGCAAAAGAAGAAACCTCGGGATAGTACAAAGCGTACAGCCTAAGGTCTCTTACTTTTAGTCATCTTCCCAATTATCAAATTTCTTATACCACAGAATACAAAAATTCATTTTAGGCGAGGAAATTTTGTGCCAAACAAGAAAGCGAGTCCGCAGCATACTTCGCGTATGTGAGGAACTCGCTTATCGAAGTGCGGTGCAAAATTTACCGCTTAAAATGGATTCCTATTTCTTGTCAGAAGTCGTGAGATGTGGTGCATCGCAAAAGAAGAAACCTCGGGATAGTACAAAGCGTACAGCCCAAGGTCTCTTACTTTTAGTCATCTGCCCAATTGTCAAAATTTCTTATACCACAGAATACAAAAATTCATTTTAGGCGAGGAAATTTTGTGCCAAACAAGAAAGCGAGTCCGCAGCATACTTGGCGTATGTGAGGAACTCGCTTATCGAAGAGCGGTGCAAAATTTACCGCTTAAAATGGATTTTACTTTCTGATGGCAGCCACACCTGGCAACTCCTTACCCTCAATATACTCGAGGAGAGCACCACCACCGGTAGAGACATACGACACCTTGTCGGCAAGACCGAACTTGTTGATACAAGCTACAGAGTCACCACCACCGATGAGCGAGTATGCACCGTTGGTCTGGGTAGCCTCAGCGATAGCCTCAGCTACTGCACGCGAACCAGTAGAGAACTTGTTAATCTCGAATACACCTACAGGGCCATTCCAAAGGATAGTCTTACACTTGAGAATCTCCTCACGGAAGAGCTTCTTACCCTCCTCAGAGATATCGACACCCTCCCACTCTGCTGGAATCTCCTTTACAGGAGCTGTCTGAGTATTTGCGTTCTCGCTGAAGTCGTCGCAAACGAGAGCATCTGGCGACATTACAAACTCAACGCCACGCTCCTTAGCCTTTGCGAGGATATCGAGAGCTACAGGGAACATATCAGGCTCGCAGATCGACTTTCCAACATGACCACCGAGAGCTCCTGCGAAGGTGTAGGTCATACCACCACCGATAATAATCTTATCAACCTTCTCCATCAAAGTCTCGATGATAGTAATCTTGGTCGAAACCTTTGAACCACCAACGATAGCTACGAATGGACGCTGTGGGTTCTGCATCATAGCATCAACAGCCTTCAACTCGTTCTCCATTACATAACCGAACATCTTGTCGTTAGGGAAGTACTCAGCGATGAGAGCAGTTGACGAGTGAGCGCGGTGAGCAGTACCGAATGCGTCGTTGATATAGCAGTCAGCATACGAAGCGAGCTTCTTTACAAACTCCTTCTGTGGGCCCTCCTTAAGAGCCTTCTTTGCTGCCTTCTTCTCCTCATCGGTTGCATCCTCAGCCAAACCACGAGGCTTGCCCTCCTCCTCAGCGTAGAAACGGAGGTTCTCAAGCAACATAACCTCTCCTGGCTTCAAAGCTGCAGCCATCTCAGCAGCCTTCTCGCCCATGCAGTCACCTGCAAACATAACCTTCTCGCCCAAACGAGCCTCGATAGCAGGGATAATCTGCTCCAACGAGAACTTTGGATCTGGATTCTTCTTTGGACGACCGAGGTGCGACATAAGGATTACTGCACCACCCTTCTCCAACACCTTCTTGATGGTTGGAATAGCGGCACGAATACGAGTGTCGTCAGTTACCTGTCCCTCGCCATTGAGAGGCACATTGAAGTCCACGCGGATAATCGCGCGCTTGCCCGAAAAGTCGTAATTGTCAATTGCGAACATAGTTTTCTAATTTTTAGTGAATTATAGTGATTGTTATTCCATTAACATTTCAACGCCACAAAGATACGAATAAAATTGAGAATTAAGAATTAAAAATTAAGAATTAGAATATAAAAGTTTAGAGTTTCGGAATTTAAGGATTATAGGGAGAGAGTAAAAATAGGTATATTTTTTGCCCTTTGAAGAGTGTTATGATTAAGATGAACAGCACATCGGCACACCTATCGCTACTCCTATGCAACATTGTCTGGGCGTGCGACTTTCCACTCTACAACCTTGTGCTGGGGCACTATATCTCGCCCCTTGCAATGATCTCTGCATCATTGGTGGTAGCGGCGTTGTGGTCACTAATGCCACTGCTGTGGGAGACAAGTGAACGAGTCGAGCCTGCCGACCGACTTAAAATAGTTGGAGCAGCGATATTGATTGGAATAGTCCGAAAAATGTGTCTTATGTTCGGACTCTCGCAGACCTCGCCCATTGACGGCTCGATAATTAGCACTATCACACCTTTGATTGTGCTAATATTGTCGGTATTGGTAGGATTAGAGAGATTGAACAAGCAGAAGATACTTGGATTGCTACTCGGTATGGCAGGAGCTATCGCCATTATTGCAACAAGTAATAGCGACACCCACGCCAAATCGAAGTTGATTGGCAATATTCTTATCCTTATAGGAGCATGCGTATCTGCTACATATATGGTGTGGTTCAAGCACTTGGTAGTAAAGTATCGCATCACCACTCTACTCCGATGGATATACTGCATATCGGCCATTGTGATGCTCCCTATTGGCGCGCACGACATCTTTACTACCGACATCTCCGCTATGGATACCAAAATTGTGGTAGCAACTCTCTTTGTACTTATTGTGCCTACCTATATTCCAAATTTGCTACTAAACTACTCTTTGCGATATGTTGCACCTACAGTAACGAGCATCTACGCATATATCCAACCTATTGTTGCAATTACACTATCAGTATTGATGGGGCTGGATAAGATACACTACGACACACTACTATTTGCCATCACAATCTTTGTAGGCGTAGGATTGGTGGTAGGATCATACAGAAATAGAAGTAAGTAGTTAAGAATCACAATGAGAGTCCATATATATTAAAACACCTCTTGCAATATCTCGATGGAGCGAACGGAGCGAATAGCCTCTAAGTGGATGGAGTAGTACTCGACAAGTCGTGAGAGCATCGCTACGCGCTGATCGCGGTTGAGAGGTATCTCGCCCAAGCACTCCAAGTCGCACTCGGTCAAGTCGCGCAGCAACTCCGCCTCCTCGGCATTCATCGCGTGGTCGTGCAGCGGCATTTCGCGCACATACAGCCCCTCGCGCATATCAAACCACCACCCCTTGCGGTGTTCATTGCCTGGAAAATAGCCGAGATAACGGCTCAGATTTGCCAAAAACCAGAGATGGAAATTCGCCACGCCCTCGTCAATCTCATCCAAGGCGCGCACCGAGTTGTAGACAAAGTCGAACAACGGCTCATTCGCCTCGCTCTCCCCCACCAAGCGATACAGCACCTCCGACATAAAGAGTGCCATAGTCGATTTGCGAATATCGTAAGGCATCGACTTAAAGACGATGTCGTTCTGCACCTCGCGCATCTTGTGCAGGTCGCTGTGCGAGGACTCCAACCCCTCGAAAGAGAGGGCGAATAGCGGCTGAAAAAGAGCCATCTTCGAGCCACGACCACGCGAAGAGCGCACTCCCTGCACCATATAGCTTTGGCGGCCATACTTGTCGGTGAGCATCTGCACCACCATTCCGCTATCGCCATACTTCACGGTCGAAAGCACCACGCCACGCGCCTTATATCCCTTCATCGCCTGCGACATACCGCTGTTTTAGCCATTAATCATTGGCTTTTTAATTGATAATTAAAAATTGGTTTTCCGTTTCTCTCGTCTATTATATAGATATTTTCTCCACCGTATCGCGCAAGCGCGAAGTATCAAGATGGGTGTAAATCTCGGTCGTTTCGATACTCTCGTGACCAAGCATCTCCTGCACCTGACGAATACTTGCACCACCCTCCAGCAGGTGAGTCGCAAATGAGTGACGGAAGGTGTGAGGGCTTACAGTCTTGGTAATTCCCGCACGCTCCACCGCCTCGCGTATAATCATAAAGACCATATTTCGAGTCAGCGCACTACCTCGATTATTCAAAAAGAGAATATCTTTATTCTTAGAATCTTTCGCCTTACGCTCGTCGAGATAGAGCATAATGCGCTCGCGCGCCACATTGCCGATAGGGACAAGTCGTTGCTTGCTTCCCTTGCCCAACACGCGGATATAACCCTCGCCAAAGAAGAGATCGGACAAGCGCAATGCCGTGAGTTCCGACACGCGCAAACCGCACGAATAGAGGAGTTCGAGCATCGCCCGATCGCGTCGTCCCTTAACGGAGTCGAAAGGGATGGAGTCAATAATCAACTCCACCTCCTCGATGGTCAGCACCTCTGGCAGATGGCGCGAACGCTTCGGAGTTGTAATCAACTCGGTTGGCGAGTGTTCAATCTTATCGTGAATAAGCAGATAGTTATAGAAACCCTTTACACCACTCAACTCACGCGCCTGCGACGCACACGCGTGATTACACTCCTCAAACAGATACGCCAAATAACGCTCAACCATATACTGCTCCACCTTCTCAGGCGCAACATCATAGCGATGCATAATGAAGTTTGCAAAGTTGGTAAAATCGCGCATATAGGCAGCTACGGTATTCTTCGACAACCCCTTCTCCAACCTTATATATTTCTCGAAACCCTTTGAGGCTCGATTCCACTTATCACTACTCTCAAACATTGCTCATTAATCTTTTTAGCACTTACAAAGATACACTTTTTTTAACATAATATTTTATGTTAGACAATTTTTATCGCAATAGACAACAAAAAAGTGCAGACACAAAAAAAGCTCGGAGAGAACCTCCGAGCCTTCTTATCTAAAATTACTCTAATTACTTATTGTTAGAGATAAGGAACTCCAAGTCAGACTTGAGACCTACAACAAGGTTGTCGTACTCGCGTAGACCTGTACCACCTGGGATCAAGTGACCACAGATAACATTCTCCTTCAAGTTTGCCAATGGATCGCTCTTCGCCTGAATTGCAGCCTCGTTCAAGACCTTGGTAGTCTCCTGGAACGATGCAGCCGAGATAAAGCTCGAAGTCTGCAAAGCGGCACGGGTGATACCCTGAAGAACCTGATTCGAGGTTGCCGAAACGATTGGACGAGTCTCAACCAAACGCATATCGCGACGCTTTAACGATGAGTTCTCATCGCGCAACTTACGCATCGAGATAATCTGTCCAGGGTGAACATTTGCCGAATCGCCAGCATCGGTAACAACTACCTTATCGTACAACTCGTCGTTCACATCCATAAACTCCCACTTATCGACAATCTGATTCTCGAAGAAGCGCGAATCTCCCGGATCCTCAATCTGAACCTTGTTCATCATCTGACGAACGATAACCTCGAAGTGCTTATCGTTGATCTTCACACCCTGCATACGGTAAACCTCCTGTACCTCGTTAACGATGTACTCCTGAACCTTTGTAGGGCCGAGGATGCGGAGGATATCGCTTGGAGTAATAGCACCATCCGACAACGCCATACCTGCACGAACATAGTCGTTCTCCTGAACGATAATCTGACGCGACAGTGGCACAAGGTAACGCTTAATCTCGCCATCCTTTGCAGTGATGACAATCTCACGATTACCACGCTTAATCTTGCCGAATGTTACCTCACCATCGATCTCCGATACAACAGCTGGATTCGATGGGTTACGAGCCTCAAACAACTCTGTAACTCGTGGAAGACCTCCCGTGATATCGCCACCACTCTTACCTACAACACGAGGAATCTTGATGATGATATCTCCGACATGAATCTTCGCATTATCCTTAACTGCAACATGGGCATTTACTGGCAAGTTGTAAGACTTAACCTCCTCGCCATTCTTGTCTATAATCTTGATAACTGGGTTCTTGGTACGATCCTTAGACTCGATGATTACACGCTCAGCCAAACCTGTCTGCTCGTCACGCTCCTCACGATAGGTGACACCCTCAATGACATTGTCATAAAGAGCCTTACCGTCGGTCTCCGATACAACTACTGCATTGTATGGATCCCACTCGCAAATCAAATCGCCCTTAGCAACCATATCACCTTCACTCTTGAAGATGGTTGCGCCGTATGGCAATGCGTGAGTATAGAGAGTAATATCGGTCTTTGGATCAACGATACGCAACTCCGACTGACGCGAAACCACGATGTTGATAGTCTCGCCCTGAGCATTCTTGCCCTTAACAGTACGCAAATCGTCAATGTCAAGACGACCTTCATATTTCGAAACAACATTTGTCTCAACAGTAGAGCCTCCCGCAACACCACCGACATGGAATGTACGAAGTGTAAGCTGTGTTCCAGGCTCACCGATAGATTGTGCTGCGATTACACCAACAACCTCACCCTTCTGTACTGGACGAGCTGTTGCGAGGTTACGACCGTAACACTTTGCACAAACGCCATGACGCGATACACAAGTGAGAACCGAACGGATATCAACAGACTCAATTGGCGACTTCTCAATAGCCTCAGCAATAGACTCGGTAATCTCCTCGCCAGCCTTGCAGAGAACCTCTCCCGAAACAGGATTGATAACATCGTTCAAAGCTGTACGACCAAGGATACGATCGTAGAGAGTCTGCACGACATCGTCGTTACGCTTGATAGCCGTAGCGGTCAAACCACGCAATGTACCACAATCCTCCTCATTAACGATAACATCCTGTGCCACATCCACCAAACGACGAGTCAAGTATCCTGCATCGGCAGTCTTCAACGCGGTATCCGCCAAACCCTTACGAGCACCGTGGGTAGAGATAAAGTACTCCAACACCGAAAGTCCCTCCTTAAAGTTCGACAAGATAGGGTTCTCGATAACCTGCTGACCTCCCTCAACACCTGACTTCTGTGGCTTCGCCATCAGACCACGCATACCCGAAAGCTGACGAATCTGCTCACGCGATCCACGGGCTCCCGAATCAAGCATCATATATACAGGGTTGAATCCGTCATCATTCTTGGTCAAGGTATCAACCACCTCCTTGGTGAGTTTGTTGTTTACGCTTGTCCAAACATCGATAATCTGGTTGTAACGCTCGTTGTTGGTGATAAGACCCATATTATAGTCGTCGATAATGGCATCAGCCTTCTCGTATCCCTCCTGAACGAGTTTCTCCTTCGACTCTGGAATGATAACCGCCTCAAGGTTAAATGACAAACCTCCACGGAACGCCATCTGATATCCCATATTCTTGATATCGTCGAGGAACTTAGCCACCTTATCGGCTCCCGCCTTCTTCATCACTACCGAGATAATATCACGGAGCGACTTCTTGGTAAGCAGGGTGTTAACATATCCAACCTCCTCTGGAACAACCTGATTTACAAGGATTCGACCAATTGTAGTCTCCTTCAATACGGTTACTTGGTTGCCATTCTCGTCGATGTCACGAACACGACACTTAACGGTAGCGTGGATATCTGCGCGTCCCTCGTTGTAGGCGATAATTGCCTCCTCTGGGCCGTAGAATACCAAGCCCTCACCCTTAACTCCTGGGCGAGCCTTAGTGATATAGTAAAGACCGAGTACCATATCCTGCGAAGGTACGGTAATAGGCGCACCGTTTGCTGGGTTCAAGACATTGTGCGAACCGAGCATCAGGAGCTGTGCCTCCAAGATTGCAGCATTGCCGAGTGGCAAGTGTACCGCCATCTGGTCACCGTCGAAGTCGGCGTTGAACGCCGTACAAGCGAGTGGGTGCAACTGCATTGCCTTACCCTCGATAAGCTTAGGCTGGAATGCCTGAATACCCAAACGGTGAAGGGTTGGAGCACGGTTCATCAATACAGGGTGTCCCTTGATGACATTCTCCAAAATGCCCCATATTACGGAATCCTTTCTATCAATAATCTTCTTTGCCGACTTAACGGTCTTGACGATACCACGCTCGATGAGCTTACGGATGATAAATGGCTTGTACAACTCAGCAGCCATATCCTTTGGAATACCCATCTCGTGCATCTTCAACTCAGGACCTACGACAATAACCGAACGAGCCGAGTAGTCAACACGCTTACCGAGCAAGTTCTGACGGAAGCGTCCCTGCTTACCCTTCAGCGAGTCCGACAACGACTTCAACGGACGGTTGCTCTCGTTCTTTACAGCGTTACTCTTACGCGAGTTATCGAACAACGAGTCTACAGCCTCCTGCAACATACGCTTCTCGTTACGGAGAATCACCTCAGGAGCCTTGATGTCGATCAAACGACGAAGACGGTTGTTACGAATGATTACACGACGATACAAATCGTTCAAGTCAGAAGTTGCGAAACGACCACCATCGAGTGGTACGAGTGGACGCAACTCTGGTGGAATAACTGGCACTACATCGAGTACCATCCACTCTGGACGGTTCTTGCCCTGCGAAGCACGGAACGACTCAACAACATTGAGCTGCTTCAATAACTCGCTCTTACGCTGCTGTGAAGTCTCACGCGATGCGCGGTCACGCAAGCTGTATGACATAGTGTCAAGGTCAACCTCCTGCAAGAGGAGTTTGATTGCCTCAGCACCCATCATTGCGATGAACTTGTTAGGATCATCGTTCGGAAGCTGCTGATTGCCCTTTGGAAGCTCCGCCAAAATGTCGGTATACTCCTTCTCTGCCAAAGTCTGCAACTTCTCTACGCCATGCTCGGCTGCAGCACCTGCCTGAACGACTACATAACGCTCATAGTAGATAATCGACTCCAACTTCTTCGATGGGATTCCCAACAGATATCCGATTTTCGAAGGGAGCGACTTGAAATACCAAATGTGTACTACTGGCACTACCAACGAGATATGTCCCATACGCTCGCGGCGCACCTTCTTCTCGGTAACCTCCACACCGCATCGGTCGCAGACGATACCCTTATAACGAATACGCTTGTACTTTCCACAGTGGCACTCATAGTCCTTCATAGGACCAAAGATGCGCTCGCAGAAGAGTCCGTCACGCTCCGGCTTGTAGGTACGATAGTTGATGGTCTCTGGCTTGAGAACCTCACCGCTCGACTGTGCCAAAATCTCCTCAGGAGATGCAAGGCTCACCGAAATACGGTTGTAACCGCCCTTTGAATTGTCTTTATTGAATGACATAATCTTATACAGTTTTTCTTTTATACCTACTTATATTATTATTCGAGTGTTACCGAAAGTCCCAATCCGCGCAACTCGTGCAACAACACATTCATTGCCTCAGGAATACCTGGCTTTGGAAGGTTATCACCCTTAACGATTGCCTCGTAAACCTTTGCTCTACCCATAACATCATCAGACTTAACGGTGAGAATCTCCTGAAGAATATTTGCTGCACCGAATCCCTCAAGTGCCCAAACCTCCATCTCTCCGAAACGCTGACCTCCGAACTGAGCCTTACCACCAAGTGGCTGCTGAGTAATGAGCGAGTAAGGACCAATAGAACGAGCGTGCATCTTATCGTCGATCATGTGACCGAGCTTCAACATATAGATGACACCCACGGTTGCAGGCTGATCGAAACGCTCTCCCGTACCACCATCGTAGAGGTATGTACGACCTGTGCGTGGCAAACCTGCCTTATCTGTATACTCGTTAATTTGCTCCAACGATGCTCCATCGAAGATTGGTGTAGCGAACTTCAAACCGAGCTCCTTACCTGCCCATCCGAGCACGGTCTCGTAGATCTGTCCAAGGTTCATACGCGAAGGCACACCAAGTGGGTTCAAGCAGATATCCACGATTGTACCATCCTCCAAGAATGGCATATCCTCGTCGCGAACAACCTTCGCTACGATACCCTTGTTACCGTGGCGACCTGCCATCTTATCACCTACCTTCAACTTACGCTTCTTAGCGATGTAAACCTTAGCCATCTGAATAACTCCTGGCTGGGTAATCTCATCACCATTAGTAAGGTTAAACTTCTCACGCTTGATATTTGCGTCAGCCTTCTTAACCTCAATAGTATAGTTGTTTACTGTTGTAGTAATCAACTCGTTGAGATGCTCATCCGAAGTCCAGTTGCAATCGCCCAAGTTCAAGTAGCCCATTGCGATTCCACTCTTCTCGTCGATTGTCTTACGAGCAATCTCCTCAAGCATCTTTTGGCTAAACTTAGCTCCCGCAGCATACAACTCAACACCAAAGTAATCCTTGATACCTGTTGTACTCTTACCCTGCAACAGAGTCCAGAGCTTCGATACGAGAACCTTTGTCAAAGCAGCAACCTGCTCTGCAAACTTCTGATCGATCTTCTCCAACTGCAACTTCTCTGCATTGCGGCCCTTCTTGTCCACCTTGCTTGCGCGGCTATACAACTTGGTATCGATTACCACACCGTGCAACGATGGCTGAGCCTTCAACGATGCATCCTTAACATCTCCCGCCTTGTCACCGAAGATTGCACGCAACAACTTCTCCTCTGGTGAAGGATCGCTCTCTCCCTTTGGAGTAATCTTACCGATAAGGATATCGCCCGGCTTGATGTTTGCACCAATACGGATAATACCATTCTCGTCGAGATTCTTCGTTGCATCCTCGCTGACATTCGGAATATCCGAGGTGAGCTCCTCAACACCACGCTTGGTGTCACGAACCTCCATAATGTACTCGTCAACATGTACCGAAGTGAAGATATCCTCGCGCTGGATACGCTCCGAAATCACGATAGCATCCTCGAAGTTATATCCCTTCCAAGGCATGAACGCAACCTTCAAGTTGCGGCCCAATGCCAACTCTCCGTTCTGTGTCGAGTAACCCTCGGTCAAAATCTGTCCCTTCGAAACACGCTCTCCAGTGAGAACTCGTGGCTTCAAAGTAACCGAAGTATTCTGGTTTGTACGACGGTAACGAGGCAACTCATATACGGTTACCTCTGGCTCAAACGAGCAGATAACCTCCTCCTCGGTGCGGTCATACTTAATCTTAATTACGGTTGCATCGGCAAACTCTACAGTACCGTCACCCTCAGCCACAATCTGAATGCGGCTATCCGAAATCATCTCCTTCTCGATACCCGTACCAACGATTGGCGACTCACATGTTACGAGAGGCACTGCCTGACGCATCATGTTCGAACCCATCAGCGCACGGTTCGCGTCATCGTGCTCCAAGAATGGAATAAGCGACGCAGCAATCGAAGCGATCTGGTTTGGTGCAACATCGACGAGATTTACCTCCTCGCCGTGTACTACAGGGAAATCGGCACCCTCACGAGCCTTGATACGACCATCGTTCACGAAACGATTGTCAGCTGTAAGCGGCTCGCTTGCCTGTGCGATAATCTTGCCCTCCTCCTCTTCTGCTGAGTAGTAGCGAATGTGAGAGTTATCCATATCAACAACTCCATCCTCGCAAGAACGATATGGAGTCTCAAGGAATCCCATATCCGAAATCTTTGCATAGACGCAGAGCGACGAGATAAGACCGATGTTCGGGCCTTCAGGAGACTCAATTGGACACAAACGACCGTAGTGAGTGTAGTGCACATCTCGCACCTCGAAACCTGCTCTATCTCGCGAAAGACCACCAGGACCGAGAGCCGACAAACGACGCTTGTGAGTAATCTCCGACAACGGGTTAATCTGATCCATAAACTGCGACAACTGCGAAGTGCCGAAGAACGAGTTGATAACACCCGACAACGACTTCGCATTAATCAAGTCGATAGGAGCAAATACCTCAGAATCACGAACATTCATACGCTCACGAATGGTTCTTGCCATACGCACAAAACCAATCGAGAACTGATTTGACAACTGCTCGCCAACAGTACGAACACGACGGTTCGACAAGTGGTCGATGTCGTCCAACTCGGCACGCGAGTTGATAAGCTGGATGAGGTAACGAATGATAGCAATGATATCCTCACGAGTAAGTGTGCGGATTGCTGGATCGATACCGAGGTCGAGCTTCTTGTTGATACGGAAACGACCTACATCACCCAAGTCATAACGCTTATCCGAGAAGAACAACTTTTCGATAACATCGCGAGCTGTAGTATCATCTGGTGCCTCCGAAGCACGCAACAGACGATAGATGTAGCGAGCTGCATCAATCTCCGAGTTACAAGTATCCTTCTGGAAAGTGTTGTATATAATCGAGAAATCGACACCCGACGGATTCTCCTTGTGAAGGATAATCGTCTTGGCGCCACTCTCCAAGATTGCATCAATATGGCTCTCCTCCAAAACGGTCTCACGATCTACGACTACGCTGTTACGCTCAATCGAAACGAGCTCACCAGTATCCTCGTCTACGAAGTCCTCTACCCAAGTCGAGAGAACACGCGCAGCCAACTTGCGACCTACCGCCTTCTTGAGATTTGTCTTGGAAACCTTTACCTCGTCGGCAAGGTCAAAGATATCGAGAATCTGCTTATCGGTCTCGAAACCAATAGCACGCAAAAGTGTTGTTACAGGCAACTTCTTCTTACGGTCGATGTATGCGTACATCACATTGTTGATGTCCGATGCAAACTCAATCCACGAACCCTTGAATGGGATGATTCGTGCCGAGTATAGCTTAGTTCCGTTAGTGTGGATGCTCTGACCGAAGAATACGCCCGGTGAACGGTGCAACTGCGATACGATAACTCGCTCTGCACCATTGATGACGAATGTGCCTCGCTCCGTCATATAAGGGATAGTACCAAAATAGACATCCTGCACGATGGTCTCAAAATCCTCGTGCTCGACATCCTTACACTCAAGCTTCAGCTTTGCCTTCAATGGCACACTGTAGGTCAAACCGCGCTCCAAACACTCCTCAATAGTGTAGCGTGGTGGATCAATGTAGTAGTCAAGAAACTCGAGTTCGTAGTTGTTACGAGTGTCGGTGATTGGGAAGTTCTCACGGAATACACGATAGAGTCCCTCATTCTTGCGGTTCTCTGCAATTGTATCCATCTGGAAGAAATCCCTGAATGATTTGAGTTGTACCTCCAACAAATCCGGATAAGGCACACGATTGCGGACTGTGGAGAAACTAATTCTTTCTTTTTGTGTTGTAGTGGACATTGTTGAATCCATTTGTTTTTGTTGTGAGTACTCATAGGGGAAAAACAACCCCTCGCGTGTGCGCGTTATTATATTCGCGCTAAAACTCTCAGCGTAAACACATTACACCCTGAGAGTATCGAAAAATCTTAGGAATGGCACAGCTCAATATGGCACTCCAATTCCTTAGACCTGAAAAGGTATAGCGCTTACACTGCAGTCGTAAGCACTATACCTGTTGTTAGGTAGAGTTAAGTAATATTACTTCAACTCAACCTCAGCACCAGCCTCCTCGAGAGCAGCCTTGATTGACTCAGCCTCCTCCTTAGAAACACCCTCCTTAACAGCCTTAGGAGCTGCATCAACGAGAGCCTTAGCGTCGCCGAGCGAAAGACCTGCGAGGTCCTTAACAGCCTTGATAACGCCAAGCTTAGCCTGACCTGCGCTCTTCAAGATAACATCAAACGAAGTCTTCTCAGCTGCAGCAGCCTCACCTGCAGCAGCAGGAGCAGCAGCAACAGCAACAGCTGCAGCAGCAGGCTCAATACCGTACTCCTCCTTGAGGATAGTAGCCAACTCGTTTACCTCTTTAACAGTCAAGTTTACCAACTCTTCTGCCAATACTTTAACATCTGCCATAGTTGTAATTTTATTAAATTTTGTTTTTAATTTTCTTTTAATTGTTTCTTTCTTCGAGTGTCTTTACGATACCCGCAATCTTTTGTCCTGCATTACCCTGCAATGCCGAGATGACATTCTTAGCAGGCGACTGCAAGAGCGATACAATATCGCCAATGAGCTCCTCGC
>SUZQ01000025.1 GCA_015059875.1 Rikenellaceae bacterium
ACTTTGTGAAATGGTATCTTTTTCTGCAAAGTAATCAGGGAAAGGCAAGCAAAAAATAGGGCGAGAAATACTCCGTTTCTCGCCCATCTTTTATTATCTAAAAAGCGCCACTTTTGGCATCATTACCGAAAACTGAAAACGGAAAGCGGAAAACTAAAAGAAGAGTGGAGAAATTTCTCCACTCTTCTCATTTTCTTGAAAAGGTTCTCGGTTAAACAATTCCTTGCTCCAACATTGCACGGGCAACCTTCAAGAAGCCAGCGATATTTGCACCCTTAACATAGTTGGTGTAGTCGCCCTCGTCGCCAGCCTTAACGCAAGCCTCGTGAATCGACTGCATAATGTAGTGCAACTTCTCATCTACCTCCTCAGCTGACCACGAGATATGCATTGCATTCTGTGTCATCTCCAAGCCCGAAGTTGCCACACCACCTGCATTTACAGCCTTACCCGGAGCAAACAAGATGCGAGCCTTCTGGAACGCTGCGATAGCCTCAGGGGTACAACCCATATTAGAAACCTCGGCTACGCACCAAGTACCGTTTGCGAGCAACTCCTCAGCATCAGCACCCGTAAGCTCGTTCTGGAATGCGCAAGGGAGTGCGATATCGCACTTCACGCTCCAAGCCTTCTTGCCAGGAACAAATGTAGCATCGGTGAACTTCTCTGCAAACGGAGCAACGATATTTCTGTTCGAAGCGCGAAGCTCCAACATATAAGCGATCTTCTCGTCGTTCATTCCGTTAGGGTTGAGAACTACGCCATCAGGTCCCGAAATAGCGATAACCTTTGCGCCCAACTCGGTAGCCTTCTTCGCTGCACCCCAAGCCACATTTCCGAAGCCCGAAATAGCGATTTTAGCACCCTTTAACTCCTTACCTGCGCGATTGAGCATATGCTCCACAAAGTACAACGCACCGTAGCCAGTTGCCTCAGGGCGAATCAACGAACCACCCCAAGTGAGGCCCTTGCCTGTCAATACACCTGTGTTGTACTCGCGAGCCAACTTCTTGTACATACCGTACATATAGCCAATCTCACGACCACCAACGCCAACATCGCCCGCTGGAACATCGGTGTCTGGGCCTATATTCTGCCACAACTCCAACATAAACGCCTGGCAGAAACGCATAATCTCAGCATCGCTCTTACCTACTGGATCGAAGTCTGAACCACCCTTTGCACCACCCATAGGGAGTGTTGTCAAGGCGTTCTTGAATGTCTGCTCAAAGCCGAGGAACTTCAACATCGAAGGGTTTACCGCCTTGTGGAATCGGATACCTCCCTTGTATGGGCCGATAGCCGAGTTGAACTGGATACGATAACCCAAATTTGTCTGAATCTCGCCACTATCATCTACCCAAGTTACACGGAAGGTGATGATGCGATCTGGCTCAACCATTCGCTCCACAATCTTTGCCTTCTCAAATTCAGGATGCTGGTTGTAAACCTCCTCAATTGACTCCAATACTTCGCGTACCGCTTGCAGGTACTCGCTCTCTCCTGGGTGCTTACGCTCCAAGTCGAGCATAATCTCATTAACTTTCATAATTTTCGGTAAATTAAAGTTATTACTAAACTTAACCTCTGTTCTTTTTTTTCGTTTTCCAAACTCCGACGCTTGTCAAGGCGCAGAGATTCTGGGGGTTCTAGGGAGCGCGGAAGGTAAATTGACAATTGACAATTGACAATTGACAATTAAAGGTATTTTCTATTTAGGCCTGCGGCGCAATCTCTCGTTTTCCGTTTTCCGCTTTCCGTTTTCCGTTTTCCGTTTTCCGTTTCTCTCGTCTAAAAACTACTCACTACTCTCTACTCACTACTCACTAATTAAATCTCCACCAAACTGTGCTTTATGGCATAGACCACAAGGCTTGCTGTATTCTTTGAGCCGGTCTTTTCGAGGATGTTGGCACGATGCGAATCAACCGTTCGCTTCGAGAGGAACAACTCCTCGGCAATCTCCTGCGTCGAGAGTCCGCGACAGATGCCGAGCAGCACATCTATCTCGCGCTCGGAGAGAACATCCGCCTCCTCCTTACGACGCATCGCACTCGATAGAGCCTGCATAACCTCCTGACAGATATACTCCTCATTTGCCACTACAGCCTCTATCGCCGCAAAGACCTCCTCAATCGAAGAGTCCTTCAAAAGAAAGCCCTTTGCTCCCGCCTCCACCATCAGCGAATAGTACTTTTCGTCACCAAACATCGAGAGGCAGATAATCTTCAAATCGGGGTTGCGCTCCAACGCCTGCACCGTCGCCTTATCGCCCGAAAGCGTCGGCATAGATATATCCATAAATACCACATCCGCAGCCATCGCCTCGGCATTCTCCAAGAACTCAGCGCCATCGCTCGCCTCGGCAACCACTCGGCAACCACGACAACCATCAATCAACCCTCGCATACCGTTGCGAAAGAGTTTGTGATCATCCACAAGTGCTATCTTTATCTCTCTATCCATCTCTCTATCTTTCGCGATTTACTCTTATCCGTATCGGAGTGCTGCATATCTATGTGCGCCATAACGCGCATCCCCTGCCCCTCCTTGCTCGTTATCTGCAAATCTCCATTCAGCGAGTGTATACGCGAGGTGATATTCGACAAGCCCATTCCTGCCGACATCATCTCCTCGGCATTGAAGCCACACCCATCATCCTTGTAATAGAGTGTTAGCGTGTTCTCCTGAAGGGTTAATGCCACGACAATCTTCGAGCAGCCCGAATGCTTCAACGAGTTATTTATAAGTTCGCAAATAACGCGATAGACAACAACCTCAATATCGTTGTCAAATCGCTCTTTGCGAAGATTTGTTCTAAATTCTATATCTATGGTATTGAGTGACAACAAGCGCGAAACGAAGTGCTGAACACCCTGCGCAAGTCCGAAATCGACCAAAATCTGAGGCGACATATTATTTGATATCTCGCGTACGGAGCGAATCGCCTCGTCAATCATAAAACGGCTATTTTTCAGAATCTCCTGCTGCTCGACGCTCATATTCTCGGTGGAGATTGCCGAGAGCGACATCTTTGCCGACGAGAGCAATGGCCCCATTCCGTCGTGCAACTCTTTGGCAAATTTGGAGCGCGACTGCTCCTCGGTGCGTAGCACAGCAGAGAGGATTCGCTTATTCATCAACGAACGCTGCTCAAGCAGCTTGTCGATGTGGTTTACCAATCTATTGGCGAACAACACCGCAATGACAATACAGAGCGATATTACCGCATCCGAGATAAGGAAGTGCGAAATATTCATCACACCGTCGAAGCATATCATATATAGGTGTTGGAAGAATGAGATGACAAATCCCACCATACATAATATCCATATTACGCTATACTTCGTGCGTCGGACAAGGTGCATTGTGTAACCGATGGCCAAGAGTTGCACCACCATAATTACTACCATTGCAATCTTTAGTCCGATACCTAACATATCTCGCGTAACACCTTAAAGCAACCTCTTCAACTGCTCCATCTGGTTATAGGCGGTCAAATCGACCTGTACAGGCACAACCGCAACATATCCATTTGCTAAAGCCCACTCATCCGTATCTTCCGATTGCGGTTCGGCATTCGAGAAGGCCCCCGTGAGCCAAAAGTACTCTCTGCCGTGAGGATCGGTGCGCTTGAAGAACTCCTCGCGCCAATATCCGCGCGTCTGACGCGCAAAGCGTACTCCCTTAATCTCCTCGCAAGGGATATTCGGAACATTTACATTCAGACACAACGGACGCGGCAAGGTCTCATCCCCCAACACCGCCTCGACTATCTTCGCGCCATACTTCACTGCCCCCTCGAAATCTGCATCGAGGTCGTGGTCGGTAAGCGACAAGCCTATGCTTGGGATGTTGTAGAATGCCGCCTCGATAGCTGCACCCATCGTACCCGAATACAACACATTTACCGCCGCATTCGAGCCGTGATTGATGCCCGAAATCACCAAATCAACCCTCTCCTCGCGGAAGAGGTGGTCGAAAGCCATCTTTACACAATCCACTGGCGTTCCATTCAACGAGTAGACCGTAACTCCCTCCTCCTCTCTCACTTTGCGCAAGTAGAGTGGGTTATATATCGTAATAGCCTGACTCATTCCACTCTGTGGCGAATCGGGTGCGATAGCAATCACTCTGCCGAACTGCTTTGCTATCTCGATAGCCGCCGCAAAACCCTTGCTGCGGTAGCTATCATCGTTTGTCAAAAATATTAGTTTTTCTCTGCTCATTTTCGATACAAAGGTAATAAAAAATCGAAAAAATTTCACTCTGATTGGCAAATTTTGCCTCCTATATGCGAAAAATTCAGCACAATGTGTCGCACAAGAAAAGAGACTGTCCAAAACAGATAGTTTGTGACAGCCTCTTATCGTAGATGTTATTTAAGTTAGATTCTCTTACTCCTTCTTTTTACCCTTTCCAGTGTAAAGGAAGCGGCGAATCTTCTTTGTTGCTGTCTTTTCAAACTCCTGCTCCTCCTCGACCACTTCGGAGATCTTCGAGTAGCGATTTACGCGTTCGTTCACATACTGCTTAATCTCGCGCATCAGATCCTCCTTAAAGAGATCGAACTCGTGTTTCTTCTTGTGCCAAGTATCAACCATCTCGGCATAGCGCGCCTCGATAGCCTCAGTATCGAAGTGAACGAGAGCCACCAACTTGCCATCCTCCTCGGTAACCACCGATTCCGAGATAAACACATGCGAATTGAGGACATTCTCAATATCCTCTGGATAGATATTCTCTCCACTTGGGCCAAGTATCATATTCTTCGAGCGTCCCTTAATGTAGAGCCATCCATCCTCGTCGAAGCAGCAGAGGTCGCCCGTGCGGAAGAAACCATCCTCGGTAAATGCCGCAGCCGTAGCCTCAGGGTTTTTATAGTAGCCCACCATCTGCGAAGGACTCTTTATAACCAACTCGCCGATGCCTGTCTCCTCGTTTACATTCTCCAGGCGATACTCAATACCCTTCAAGATTGGGCCCGTAGAGCCGTGACGCAACATTCCATCAACCATACCTGCGATAAGCGGTGCGGTCTCGGTCAAGCCGTAACCGACATCGTAGATAAACTTAGAATCGAGCAGGAACTGCTCAACCTCGCCATCGAGCTTCGAACCTCCGATACCGAAGAAACGAACGCGACCACCGAAAGTCTTGGTAAGTTTCTTACCAGCAATGCGGTGCAAGTAGCGGCGAATAAAGCCAACCCCATAAAGCGCATTCATAAAGCCATTTGAGGTAAACTGCTTCTTAACCTTACCCTTAAATATCTTCTCAATGATAAGTGGCACGGTGAGCATAATTGTTGGGCACACCTCCTTCAGCGCAGGCAACAATACCGATACGGTCGGAGCCTTATCGAGATAGACCACATGGGCTCCGTGATGGAACGCAAGGATAAGTCCGAGCGTACATTCGTAGGTGTGCGCCATTGGCAGAACCGATAGGAATATATCATCCTCGCGAACAAGGAACAGTGGGTCTATAAGCCACATCTGCGATGCGAGGTTGTAGTGTGTAAGCATTACACCCTTCGGAGCAGATGTTGTACCCGAAGTGTAGAGAATAGCTGCCAAATCCTCTGGCTGTGGCACGGTCAATTCTCCCTCCTCCTTGACATTCTGCGAGAGGACAGAGAGGTTCTTTGTACGAACGATGATATTCAACTTTGCCGAAACCTCCTTCGAGATTTTAGTAAAGAGCTTATCCGAAACGCACATAGCCTTCGCCTCCGAGTGTTCAACGATGCGGTCGAGGTCTGCCGATGTGAAATCTGGCAACACGGGAACTACCGTATAACCACCTGTTGTGATAGCAAAGTAGCAAACGCCCCAATTCGGCATATTGCTACTTAGCAAGACGACCTTATCGCCCTTTTTAAGACCTGCCGAGCGGAGCAACTCTTGTACCTCGGCTATCTTTTCTCCCACCTGCTTGAAGGTGTAGCTGCCGCCTCTCCAAAGTGAGAAGGCTATACGCTCCGAGAAATTCTTAACACTATTGTTCAGAATTTCGTAAAGTGTATTCAACTTCATAAAAAGTAGTTAAAAAAATTAAGTTTGTACTATATGATGGGGACTAATTTCAACGAAACGACTATATTTCCCCACCAATATCAAGTGCAAAAATAGAGTTTTTTTCCTAAATATAAGTATATTTGTGAGAAAATTTGAGGGACAATGTTCGATTTAGAGCAGATAAAGAGAGTTGCACACGAGGTAGGCTTCGACCTTTGCGGTGTTGCCAAATGCGCTATTTTTGAGAGAGATAGAACTTTTCTCGAAGAGTGGATTGGGGAGGGTTATGCCTCATCGCTCAACTATCTCAAAAGGAACATCGAATGCAGAGCCGATGCAACCCAGCTCGTCGAGGGGGCAAAATCGGTTGTTGTATGCGCCGTAGCGTACAAAAACCCGATAAGTGACGGCTACCCTGACGACCATCGCGCAAAGGTTGCATCGTACGCCTGCACCACCGACTATCACACCACCATCAAGCAGATGCTGTTCGAGATGTGCGCTCGCTTAAAAGAGATAAATCCCGACTTCTCGGCTCGATGTTTTGTCGATTCTGCTCCAATCTTCGAGAAGCGATACGCCGTAGAGGCGGGTTTGGGGTGGATTGGCAGACAATCTCTCCTTATAACACCCGAATATGGCTCGTTTGTATTGTTAGGCGAGATTGTGATGACCGCCGAGTGCAACCGCTACGACACCCCATACAAGGGGGCAGGGTGCGGAGAGTGTCGCCGATGCGTCGATGCTTGTCCGAATGGAGCTGTAAAAGAGCGACATATAGATACTTCGCGCTGCATCTCGTGCGCCACAGTGGAGTGTTGCAAAGATGAGAGTGGCTGTGACCTTCACGGCTGGATTTTCGGATGTGACGAGTGTCAAACGGTCTGCCCCTACAACCGTAAAGCACCATACTTCACAAATCAGAAGTTCGCACCCCTCTTCAACCCCATAACGATGACTCCCGAAGAGCAAGCCACCCTATCGAAAGAGGCGATTGCAAAAAAGCGAGGAGAGAAGAGGAGGTAAATTGACAATTGACAATTGACAATTGAGAATTGAGGATTAAGAATTGAGGATTAAGAATTCGGCTATTAGCCATTGGCCATTGGCTTTTGGGGTTTTCCGAACTCTGTTGGTGGTCAAGGCGCAGCGATTCTAAGGGTTCTAGGGGTACTGGGGGTTCTAGGGAGCGCGGACAGTAAATTGAGAATTGGGAATTAACTACTCACTACTCGTTACTCACTACTCACTAATTAAAAGTTTTCCGTTTTCCGTTTTCCGTTTTCCGTTTTTCTGCTCCCTACGCACCTACAACAAAGGTTATTTACAATTGTTAATAACTTGTCAAGAATCTGCCCAATTTTAGTTGCTCTTTTCGGACAAAAGGCCCTAACTTTGTAACGGTAAAACGCCCTCCTTTCGGGAGGGTATTTCCACCCTGTAGGGATACACTTGAGGGAAACAATTAAAAAATGAATATATAATATACGATGAAGAATAACTCGACTCTTAAAAAAGTCCAGTACGCTGACGCTGTCGCTGCCTCAAAGGAGTACTTTGGAGGTGACGAACTTGCTGCAACTGTGTGGGTTAGCAAGTATGCGCTTAAGGATTCGACAGGTAATATCTACGAGTCCTCACCAGAGCAGATGCACTACCGTCTGGCAAAGGAACTTGCCCGTATCGAGAGCAAGTACGGTGAGCCTCTCTCGGAGCAGGAGATTTTCGACCTGCTCGACCACTTCCGCTACATCATCCCGCAGGGCGGCCCTATGACAGGTATTGGCAACAACTTGCAGGTTGCTTCGCTCTCGAACTGCTTTGTAATCGGACACAAGAATCCAGCAGACTCTTACGGAGGTATCTTCCGTATGGACGAGGAGCAGGTACAGCTGATGAAGCGTCGCGGTGGTGTAGGTCACGACCTCTCGCACATCCGTCCTTCGGGTAGCCCCGTTTTGAACTCGGCACTCACATCGACAGGTATCGTTCCGTTTATGGAGCGTTACTCGAACTCCACTCGTGAGGTTGCGCAGGATGGTCGTCGCGGAGCGTTGATGCTCTCGATTTCGATTAAGCACCCCGATGCAGAGAAGTTTATCGATGCAAAGCTCGACACCAACAAGGTGACTGGTGCAAATGTCTCGGTAAAGATTGATGACGAATTTATGCGCGCTGCAATTGAGGGACGCACCTATACACAGCAGTTCCCAATCAATGCGGACAAGCCAAAGTTCGTGCAGAATATCGACGCATCGAAATTGTGGGCAAAGATTATCCACAATGCTTGGAAATCGGCAGAGCCAGGAGTACTGTTCTGGGATACTATCATCCGTGAGAGTGTGCCTGACTGCTACGCTGACGAGGGCTTCGTAACCGTTTCGACAAACCCTTGCGGTGAGATTCCGTTGTGCCCTTACGATAGCTGCCGTCTTTTGGCTATCAACCTCTACAGCTATGTGGAGAATCCATTTACAAAGGAGGCTTCGTTCAACTTCGACCTCTTCAAGTCGCATGTTCACAAGGCAATGCACTTGATGGACGATATCATCGACTTGGAGTTGGAGAAGATTGACCTCATTATCGAGAAGATCGCCTCGGATCCTGAGGATAAGGATGTTCGTCGCGTGGAGCTCGACTTGTGGCACAAGATTAAGGATATGGCTCTTAAAGGTCGCCGTACAGGTCTTGGTATCACCGCTGAGGGCGATATGTTGGCGGCACTCGGTTTGCGCTACGGCTCGAACAAGGCTCTCGACTTCGCAACAAAGGTACACCAAACTCTCGCAGTTGAGGCTTATCGTGAGTCGGTAAATATGGCTCGTGTGCGTGGTGCATTCACCGTATTCAACGCCGAGAAGGAGAAGGACAACCCAATGATTAACCGCCTCAAGGCTGTAGACGCTTCGCTCTACGAGGAGATGGTTAAGTATGGTCGTCGTAATATCGCAATGCTCACAATTGCCCCTACCGGTACAACATCGTTGATGTCGCAGACCACTTCGGGTATCGAGCCTGTTTTCCGCCCTGTTTACAAGCGTCGTCGTAAGATTAACCCTTCAGATCACGACAATAAGGTTATATCAACATTTACCGACGAGCAGGGACAGGTATTCGAGGAGTACAATGTATATCACCACAAGTTCGTAGATTGGTTGCGCATCAACGGCTACGACATCTCGCGCCTCGACACAATCAGCGACGAGGAGTTGGATAAGTGGGTTGCAGCATCGCCATACCACAAGGCTACCGCAAACGATATCGACTGGGTTGCAAAGGTTAAGATGCAGGGTGCAATTCAGAAGTGGGTGGATCACTCGATTTCGGTTACAGTAAACCTGCCAAACAACATCTCGGAGGAGATTGTTGCCGATGTATATCGCACCGCTTGGGAGTCGGGATGTAAGGGTATCACCGTATATCGTGACGGCTGCCGTGCAGGTGTCTTGGTTGATAAGAAGAGCAAGAAGTCGGAGCAGAAGAAGTGCGAGGAGGCTACAGGCGAGAATCGTCGTCCAAAGTCTATTCCTGCAGATGTCATCCGCTTTAAGAACGGCTCGGAGATGTGGATCGCCTTCGTTGGAAAGGTTGAGGATCGCCCTTATGAGATCTTCACTGGTAAGATTGAGGATGACGCAATGTATATTCCTCCAAAGATTACCAAGGGAAATATCATCAAGGTTCGCGAGGAGGATGGAACAAAGCGTTACGACTTCCAATACACAGACCGCTACGGCTACACAAACACCATTGGTGGTATCTCGCGTTTGTTCGATGAGAGCTTCTGGAACTACGCGAAGCTGATTTCGGGTGTATTGCGCTACAATATGCCAATCGAGAAAGTTGTATCGTTGATTGACGGTTTGCACCTCGATGATGAGAATATCAACACTTGGAAGAATGGTGTAAAGCGCGCTCTGAAGCAGTATATCGAGGATGGAACACGCTCGAAGGGTAAGTGCCCACAGTGTGGTCAGGAGAATATGGCATACCAGAATGGTTGCCTCACCTGCCTCTCGTGCGGCTACTCGAAGTGCGGTTAGTAGATAGTAACCATAGAGAGAAGGGAGTGTCTAACAAGTTTTTTAGACACTCCCAATTTTGTTAGAAGTTGTATAACAAGAGGGATTTCAAGGCTTGCGAAGCCCGAAAAAGCGGAGTTTACTCGGCGTAAATGAGCATTTTGAGGGCAAGCGTAACGCAGAAATCACCTTGTTAGACAGCTTCTTTTTATTGCATTATACTCTAAAAAAGAGCAGACCTCTGCACGATTGTTGATTTCGATTTTGTCAAAAGGGTTTTTTCTATGACAAGATTGAACAAAGTGCTACTATCTCTCCTTGCAATAGCGATACCAGCAATAGCCGCAGCATTCAATATTCGCGGGCGAGTAATTTCGGCAACATCGCGACAAGGTATCCCCTATGTCGCAGTAGTGGTGGAAGGCAACCACACCAAAGGTGCGGCTACAGATTCGCTCGGCTACTTCACTATTGAGAATATTGCAGGAGGAGTAGCGCGTTTTGAGGCTTCAAGCATCGGTTACACCACAGTCGTAACCCCTGAATATCTCATCTCAGCCTTCACGCCTCTTGTAGAGATTGAGATGGAGGAGTCCTCCTCCACGATTGACGCAATATCAATCGCCCCCTCGCCATACGCTCGCGACATAGAGAGTCCAGTCAGTCTGCGCACGGTTGGTATCGGCGAGTTGGAGCGCAGTGCGGGAGCAAATCGCGATGTTGCACGCATTGTGCGCACACTTCCCGGAGTGGCATTCTCGCCTATCGGCTACCGCAACGACCTTATAGTGCGTGGTGGAGGCCCATCGGAAAACAGATTCTACATTGATGGCATCGAGATTCCCAATATCAACCACTTCGCTACGCAGGGTGCGTCGGGCGGCCCCGTAAGCATCCTCAACGCAGACCTCATACGGCAAGTAAAGTTCTACACGGGAGCCTTTCCCGTAGACAAAGGGGATGCTTTGAGTTCGATTATGGATATAACCCTACGCGAGGGTAATCCCGACAAACAACGATTCAAGGCGACACTCGGAGCCTCCGAGGCTGCATTTAGCGGTAGTGGGCATTTCGACTCTCGTTCGACCTACCTCTTCTCGGTGCGACAATCTTATTTGCAACTACTTTTCAAACTTCTCGGACTCCCCTTTCTGCCCAACTATATCGACGCGCAGGCAAAGGTGCGCATCCGCCCCTCGGATCGCTACGAAATCTCTTTTCTTGGTATTGTGGGCGTAGACCGATTGCGTCTGAATCTCGACGACAAGGAGGGGAAAAACGAGTACATCTTGAGCTATATACCAAAGATAGAGCAGGAGACCTTTACCGTAGGGGCTACGCTTCGGCACTTTGGCGGAAAGCATATACAAACGCTCTCTATGGGTTATAGTTTTCTCGCCAATCGCAACCAGAAATATATCGACAACAACGAGTCGAGTGAGGATAATTTGCGACTGCGACTACGCTCCACCGAAGGGAAGGCATCCGTCCGCTTTGAAAACCGTTCACTACTTGGGCGGTGGCGATTGCGCGAAGGTGCAGAGTTGTCGCTACGACACTTCTCAACATCATCCAAGCAGCGATTGACAAGCGAAGAGAGTGCCTTTTTTGACTATCGTTCACAAATTATGTTTGTGGGCTACGCGCTCTTCTTCTCTGCGGACTACCGTTCTCGCAACGAGCGATTTACGACCTCCATTGGAGTGCGTGCCGACGGAGCTGGATACTCCTCGAAAATGGCGCAACTGTGGCGGCAACTATCGCCTCGCGTATCGCTCTCTTACGCCCTCGGCAAGGGGTTTTATGTGAGTGGTAGCACAGGTATATACTACGAGCTGCCACCGCTGACTGCATTGGGATTTCGGAATCAAGAGGGAGGTCTGACAAATAAGGGGTTGGACTATATGCGCGTATTCTCCTCTGCCGTCGGGAGCGAGTATCGTCTGCGCGACCGCCTCGCCATATCGTTGGAGGGGTTTTACAAACTCTACTCACAAGTGCCACTCTCAACCGCCGACCAAGTCCCCCTGACCTGCAAGGGTAACGACTACGGAGTGATAGGCAACGAAGCTCTGATTTCAACAGCACAAGGTCGCGCCTATGGCGTTGAGCTCTCGGCACGATGGCAGATTCCGAACAAGATAAATCTTGTAGGCGCATTCACGCTCTATTGGAGCGAATATCGCAGCAACCGACACGCGCCATATATCCCTTCAGCGTGGGACAATCGCTGGATAGCAAATATTAGCGGAACTTACGACCTGCCACATCGCTGGAGTATAGGTGCGAAGCTGAGTGCCATAGGCGGTGCGCCTTACACCCCTTACGACGAAGAGCAGACTGCACTAAAATCATACTGGGATGCCACAGGGCGCGCTGCACTCGACTACTCACGCTACAATGAGGGGCGTTTGAAACCATTTGTACAACTCGACATCAGAGTGGATAAGGTGTGGGAGTTTCGCAAATGGAGTCTGGGCATCTATCTCGATCTTGAGAATATCACCTTCAGCGAGATTACCCTCCCCGATGCCCTGTTAAGCACGGGCGTGGTCGAGAATCCAACCGCCCCTATCGAGGAGCAGCGATATGCTCTAAAACGGATTAAACAACGCAACGGTACGCTTGTGCCTACCTTTGGAGTAACGGCAATATTTTAGATGTCGAACGGCTCGAAGTACTTTTTATAGTAGAACCAATTTTCGGCTGTTGTAACATTCGGCGCACCAGCTACATATATCTTGTAACTATCCATCGCTGAGCTGCGTATGTATATCTTCAACCCCTCATTCTCCGGAATAGACTTCTCCTCCCTTACCGACGAGTAGTAGTATATCGCTGGCGGAGTTTTAGGATAGAGATAGAGCGTATTGAGCGAGTAGCAGTTGAGAAAAGCGTTACTCTCGATCGTCTTAACCCCCTCGCCGATAACTACGCTCTCGATTGCAGCACTCCAAGCAAAGGCGTATCGACCAATCGTCGTTACCGCATCTCCGATAGTTAGCTGCGCAAACAACGAGCCGTAGAACGGACTATTCGTCGAGGAGTCTACGCTCGGTAGATCTCCCGTTATGACAACCTCGCCCGTACATCCATAAAAGGCGAGTCGTGCGAGCGTCGTTATTTCGGCATTTATCTCGGTGCGCACCAATCTATTGCAGTTGTGGAATGCCCCCGATTCAACCCTTCTCAAACTATGCGGCAGCGTGAGCGACAGCAGCGAAGAGCAGTTGGCAAAGGCGTATTTTCCAATTGCACTCAAACCCTCGCCAAGCGACAGCTCCGCAATCTTCGAGCAACCGCGAAATGCGTGGTCGCCAATAGTTTCAACTTCGTTTCCAATAACTACCTTTGTGAAACTTGCGCCATAGAAAGCCCCCTCCGAAGCGGTGGCAACGGATGGAATATCACAATTCACAATCAGCGTTCCCGTATAGCCAAGAAAGACATTTCCGCCTATCGAATCGACACTCCTGCCGAGGGTTACATTGGTGAAATCTGTTCCATAGAGAAGCCCCTCGGCCTCACTCGCGGCACTTGGAACGGCGCAATTTATCTCGATATCCCCCTTACAGCCATAGAAGGCGTATTTGCCGATTGTCTTAATACCTCTACCAAGCGTAATGCGACCAAGCGATGAGCAGCCGTAAAGAGCGTAGTCGCCCACCTCTTGAACACCCTCATTGATGGTGGCGGTGGAGAACATTGAGCCGTAGAAAGCTCCATTTTTTGCAGTCGTAACCGACGCGATATTGCAATTTACGACCAACGCTCCCGTACACCCCGCAAAGGCCTCTGCACCCAACGATTTGAGCGACGATGGAAGGGTTATACCTTTGAGGCTGTTACACCCTGCAAATGCCGATGCACCAACGCTTTCGATAGCTGGAGGGAGTGCCACTCCGCGCAATTTGTTACAATTGTAGAAGGTGTAGGCGGAGATTGAAGTGACCGAATCGGGAATCTCCAAGTTTGTAACAGAAGTACCATTCAGCACGACATTTCCCGATATGTGCAGAGGGTTGGATGTTGCATTGGCAAATGTCGAGCTACACCACGAAGCGATATCGGCAATATCGACCTTCACAACAGCGTTGCACCCCTCGAAAGCCCCCTCGCCAAAACTCTTCGCTCCCCGCAATACGGAGATTGAGGAGAGATTTTTACACCCCTTAAAGGCGTAGTTTCCAACTCGGCTCAAACCCTCTGGCAGAGTGATTTTTTCTATCGTAGAACACCCTGCAAAGGCGTAATTGCCAATGGCGGCTACACCGCTACCAAATGTAACATCCGAGAATTTCGCCCCATAGAAGGCTCCCGACTCCTCATCCATGCCATTCGGGATAGTTCCCTCCGCGTACAATCGACCACTACACCCGCTGAAAGCAGAAATGCCTATTCGAGAAACGCCCGCATGCAGCCTCACCTCGGTTGCAGTGTCGAAGTTGTAGAAAGCGTAGCTCTTAACCTCGGAGATAGAGGTCGGTATTTTGAGTCGCTCTACACTACCACCATCCTCGTAGAGATACTTTGCATAGGCGAGAGGATTGGATGTCGCGCTACCAAATGCTATGCGACACCACGACTCCAAATCGGCAATATGGAGGCTTACAAGTTTGGTGCAGCCCTCAAAAGCAGCCTCCCCTATCGAACTTACCGCAGCCGACATACTCACATTGGTCAAGCCCGAACAATCGACAAAACTTCGCGCACCAATGGTTGTTACGCTCTGCGTAAAGGTTATACTGCTAAGACCTGCGCATCGCGCAAAGCCGTAATTTCCGATGGTCGTAACGCTTTTCGGAATATCTATATTTACCAGCGACGAGCAGTTCTCGAAGGCGTAATTTCCGATAGAGAGAAGATTCGACGGAAGCGTTATCGTAACCAGCGTAGCGCAGCCATTGAAGGCGTTATCGGGAATTGCCGTTATATCGCCATCGAAGGCAATACGGCCGTAACCGTAGTCGTAATTGTGCGAAAGAAGTGTCGCGCCAAAGCCGTTTACAGTTCGCAAATCGACCATCTCGCCATCTGTCGAGGTGTAGAATATCTCGTTTGAATCGCACTTCGCCATACTCTGCTCAATGGAGAACGAGTGGAGGATATTATCTTCGCTATCGCAGAGCGAAATTGTAGCCTTGCGACTCTGGAAATAGTGATTCTCTGCCACTGCAAGGGTGACTCTCTCCTCTCGCATTGCACGGCTCTCCACCCTACTTATCCACGACTGCGCAGAGGATGGAATCTTCAGCGTGTACTCCATATTGGTCGAGATATCCACCGAGACCTCGCCCCCCTCGGCAGCCACCGAGTAGACCACCTCGCCCTCAACATCGAATATATCCTTGAACTTCTGCCTTACGGGTATCGAGTGCTGCTCCTCGTTGCTCAAATATATGGTCACAACTCCGTTGCGCTCCTCGCCCCCCTCATTTGGATGACAGAGAATAGTGAACGAAGTGTTCTTCGCCGTTCCCGACACGGGAGTAACCTCTAACCACTTATCCGACACTGCAACAGCCCATTCGTAGCCCGACACAAACTCAATATCGACCGATCCCCCCTTCGCCTCGAAGTACGGTTGCGTATCGCACCCCTCGGCAAACGAGAAGTCAATCGGAGGAGGTGTATCCACCGTGCCACCATCGGGATGACACGCTCCGAACAGACAAAGAAGAGCCAAAATGAGAAATCTAACCATTCGATCTTTCTAATACTTAGACAAAACCTTACGCACCCTCTTTTCGTGCTTTGCAAAGAGAGCATCAATACGAGCATTAAACGCCTCCATATCCGCAGGCATCTCCTTCGGCATCTCAATTTTTGGTTGCTTGATTTTTAGAACTCTACCAACAAGCTCCTTATTGAGTATTCTGATACCGTCGGCAGGCGAGTAGTACGCCTTAGCGCGGAAATCCTCCGAGAGAAGTCGCATCGCATCGCCTTTCACACACTGCGGAATATTGCGCTTCGCCTTTACATATACAGGTACGGCAACGCTCGACACCGAGTGGCCATTCATCACGAGCATACGCGGATTATTGCCATCGCAAACCAACACTATCGCACCGACAGTGGAGTAGCGAGGTACGGTGTGATTTTGGCAGATGTATCGGTCGTTTGTTGCAAGAACATTGCCATATTTAAGACTATTGTACGAGCGCGAATAGCCGATAAAATCTTGCGGTGTGAAGTCGCCATTGTGGGTAGCCATCTCCTTCATAATAAGGTCGTAGCGACGCTTGCTTGCCCCTCTCTTTTTGGGATTTCCAGCGTGCGAGAAGTTTGCGCGAACATCGAAACCATCGTTGCCGCTTTGACTCACATCGTAGCGACGATAACCCAGATCCCAAATCTCGAAATAGGCAACTGCTCCCGTGGCATCTCCAACACCTAAATTCGAGTGCGAGCGACGGCTGCGCTTGGTTTTTTTGAGCAACTCCTCGAACTCGTCGATGGTTGCACACTCTCGCAATCCGTTCCACATTGCACCTCCTCGCATTCGACGAAGTTTGCACGCTTTGTACTCTTCGGGTGTCGATTCGGGAAGGTTCTTTGTGGCGGTGCTTATAATGCCCAATCCCATCTCGTTTACACCTGCGTAGACCCCTTTTGCATACCTCTCGGTGTTTGGGACAACGGCTGTGTAAGCATAGGTTCCGTCTGCGATATATTCGATGCGGGTGTTGGGGTACTTGGTGTTGTCGCGATGTTTCCAAAGTAGTGGCACTCCCTCGCTCGAACGAGAGGCTGCAACTATGGCAGAGGTGCAGGCGTAACTCTCTCCGTAGAGCAGAAAGAGCGCGGCCAAAGCCAACAAAAATCTTCTCATATCTTCGGTTTTTAGGTTAATTGTGGTTTTGGGTTACTCTTCTGGGGCAAACATTGGATCCCAAGGTGGCAACATCGTAGGTGTCTGCTTGAGCATATCAAGAATATCCTGCGGCACATACTTACGCTCCACAACGAGACGGAACATATACTCGTTGAACCACTCGTCGGTCATAATAAGATTGCCCTTGTAACCCGATTTTAACCCCCAACTATTCTCCACCATCCACTTGCGCGGTTTGCCAGCATCGTCAATATCTACTGCAATCAGCGTCATTGCATGCGACGAGCCGCTGGCGTAGGTCTGCACTCGCTCGCGCTTTGTCATCGGGAACGAGGTGCGGAACAACGACTCGTAGTCGTAATTCGCCAAGTCAAGAGTTCCCTTCTTGCGGTCGAAGAACTTACCTACATCGCACGAGAAGTACATCGCCGTATTGTCCTTAATCGAGGCGATAGCCATCTCCTTGATGCGCTCGATAGGGAGGTTTACATAGAGCCAATTTTCGCCGTCGTAGATGTGGCGGTCATACTCTATTTCGTAGACCTTGCCAAACTCGCGCGAAGGGTCGTTCATCACCATTATGTAGTTACCTTCAAGATCCTCGCCTATAAACTTGTCATAGAACGACTTAGGAGTGTATTTCTCGGTTGAAACAACCTCTCCCTTGCGGTTGCGCATTGTCCACTCAAACTCGGTTGGCGGAACGCCCAAACACTCCACCAAGATGCGGTATATTTCGGTCAGCTGCTCCACCTTCAGCGATGCAGCCGCTTTGTCGCTCTTGGCTGCGCGGAGTTTGAGCGCAAATTCGCGAAGTTTGAGAGAGAGAATAGTGCGCATGTGGCGGGTATTGTTGCTCTGGAAGGTCTCTGGCATAACCTCTTTCGGCACGATTCCGTACTTCATAATAAGGTTTGAAACGCCCGTAAACTGACCTCCATCGCCAATCGGATGACGCAATAGCCAATCGACCTTTCTATCCTCAAGCGGCAGCGCACGAGTGTCGATTATCGCTTGCAAAAAGAGGTTTGATTTTTCGAGCAAATCGTAGAATGAACAGTAGTTTTGCGAAAACTCCATTTCGCCAAGATTATACTTATCTATCATCTTGGCGCGCAGCACATTCAGGCCCGTGAAGAGCCAACAGCGTCCCGACGATTTTTGGTCTGTTATGCCCTTTGTCTTTACGCGGTGCGAGAAGTGCGTGTCGCACATCGCAAGGTTGTCTCCATTAATCGAGAGAAAGGCGATAGAGGTGGATGCCAACGCATTTTTAACGGCTCGCTGCTCAGGCGAGGCGGTGTAACCCTTGCGCAACTTCTCCAACATCTTGGCATCGATACCGCCATCCTTTGTCTGTGCTGACGCACCAAGCAATGTGGTGGCAGCCAATACGATAAGTAGTGTTCGTTTTATCATAACTCTCCGTAATTTACAAAATTAGCTATCGCGAAGATACGGATATTTGGCGAAAAAACAAAGTTTTTTATCCATCATTATGCACCATATAGGAAAAATGAGTATCTTTGCCGAGAATTATAGAAAATATTTTTACAAAATGGGAAAAAGATATGCAAAATTGCTGCTCTGCTTTGCCACTGCCATAACAACAATGGCGTGCGAGGATATCGACCTCGTAAAAAGCATCACGCTATCGTGTCATACGCAGGGTTTCAGTGACGGAGCGACTCAAACCAACGCCACTTGGGAGAGTGACGAGCATATATATTTGCTTCGTGCCGAAGATTGGTCGTCGGCAATACTATCTCTCCAATCTGGAGCAGACTCCGACACTGCAAAATTTAGCGGAAGCTCCGCTGGAACAAGAACAGGATACTATGCCGTGCGCCCCGCTTCAGCGGCTGGAGCTGTGCGCGACAATGGCTCTATCGAGGTGGAAGTGAGAAATAACAACATCTTCCTCGCGGATGAGAACTCCTCGATGGTAGCACCGCAAATTGGCTCTGGCGATGAGAGTGGACTCTCCTTCAAGAGCATTTTTGGAGCAGCAAAATTCGAGATTTCAGGCATCGAGCAGTGTTCTCAACTTTCGATAAATATTCCAAATGAGGAGAGTAGCCTCTACGGTCGATTCTTATACAATTTTTTGCAGGGTAGCTTGCAAGGCGAAGAGGGCAAATATAGTGTTACGAGAGTATTCTCTACCCCTCTCAACTTGACCAAGGCTCAACCCGTTTATGTAGCCCTGCCAGCTGGAACATACAGTAAAATCGAGCTTATAGCACACAACGATAGAGAGCAAAATTCAATGCTCTATATCGCTGAAAATGTAAAGATTCGCACCAATAGCGTCACCAACTGCTCGAATGTATCGCAAAACGAACTCTCGGCTCTTATCGGCTCGTGGCGTTTGAAGAGTTTTTGTGGCTCGGCGGCTGAAGTAGACCTCTATATCGACTTCTCTCGCTATGGAACTTTCACAATCCTTCAGCGCACGGACAACCTCGTCTATACAACCTACGAGGGTACCTACACCGCGAATAACAAGACCTCTGTGGTTACAGGAGTCTATAGCGATGGTACAGCGTGGGTTAATAGCTACAAATTCTCGTTGAACAACGATAATAATCTTGTTCTTGAGAGTATCGAGAACCCATCCGAGATTTCGGTGTATGAATCGACAGAGATGCCGACTCCATCACCACAAAGCGTAAGCCGCGCAGCGAGAAACAGCGTGAAACCATTGTAAAGAAGTTGAGAGATTATGAAGAGATTATTTTGCTATATCGTACTATTTTCCACCATATTGTCGGCTTGCACAGCCGATTTGGAGGAGCAGCGAGTATCGACTGACGGTGCAAGTGTCGCCGAAAAAATCATAAACGGCTCGGAAGGGTGTGTTCGAGGGGGAATTATCGTAAAATTCAACACCTCAGCCGAGAGTCGATTGGCGGAGTGCGCTACCCGTAGCGGTGCAACCCGAACAGGAGTGCCGAGCGTTGATGCTGTATTGGATAGAGTGGATGGTTGTGGCGTGGAGCAGGTATTTATCGTCACCGAAAAGAACCGCGAGAAGGTCTACGCAGATGGTTTACACCTCTGGTACGAGCTGCGATTCGATGCCGAGAGTGATGTTGATGCCGTAGCTGCCGAACTCGCAAGCATCGACGAGATTCAAGCCGTGCAGTTTATCCACAAAGCATACCTCATTGGCGCGCCAAAGGCTGTTGCAGAGACGCCTCTCTTGTTCCAGAGCAAAGGCGCAACAAGAGCCTCAAACAAGATTCCGTTTGATGATAGTTACAGCCACTACCAGTGGAGTTTCCACAATTTGGGAAGCAAGTCGGAGGTGAAAAAGAATGGCAATATCAAGGGGCTTGCCGATCCGATTGTCGAGGCTGATATCAATATCCTTCCAGCATGGAGACTCTGCACGGGCGACTCTTCGATTGTGGTGGCTATCGTAGATGAGGGCGTGGACAACACTCACGAAGATTTGATGAGCAACCTCTGGATAAACAACACCGAGCTCAATGGAGTTGCGGGGGTGGACGATGACGGCAACGGATACAAGGACGATGTTTACGGCTTCAACTTCGCCACTATGAACGGAGCTATCACTTGGGACAAGAAGAATGATTCGGGACACGGCTCCCATGTTGCAGGAATTGTATCGGCCGTAAATAACAACGACATCGGAGTGTGCGGCATCGCTGGTGGAAGCGGCAAAAACGATGGTGTGAAACTCATGTCGATACAGATATTCAGTGGCAATGGTGGAGCAACATCAACAAATCTCTCTCGCGCAATGCAGTATGCAGCCGACAATGGAGCACACATCTTGCAGTGCAGTTGGGGCTATCTCTCTGCCAAAGCTGCCGAGGGCGGATATGGCAACCCTGGCAACGACACCTACTACAAGCGCATCTGCTCTACTGAGGCTGCGGCGATAGACTATTTCGTCAAAAATGGTGGCACAAAAGATGGCCCAATAGATGGAGGTTTGGCGATATTTGCCGCAGGAAATAGCAATGCTCCTCTGCCCGCATATCCTGCCGCATACGAGCCTTGCGTTGCTGTTGCGGCGTTGAGTCCATCTCTACGCCCGACATACTACACCGACTACGGTGTCGGTACTGATATTTGCGCTCCGGGTGGCGAGTCGTTGTATGACTATGGCTCTATTCTTTCGACCGTACCAACAAAGTTTGCTCAGGGAGGCACAAGTTGCTACGCCATGATGCAGGGAACATCACAGGCTTGCCCTCATGTATCGGGTGTTGCAGCTCTCGGATTGTCGTACGCAAAGAGGCTCGGCAAGCGTTACTCTGCAAAGGAGTTCCGTTCGATGTTGCTCTCCGCAACACACAACCTCGACCCATATTTGACGGGGGAGATTAGCTTCAAAGACGCCTATGGGCAGTCGTATAACATCAAGTATCCCGACTACAAAGGTAAGATGGGCTTAGGATATGTTGATGCCTACAAATTGCTGCTCCAAATTGATGGCACACCTCACAAGGTTATTGAGGTGGGCAAGGAGCAGGAGATTGACCTCGCGCTCTATTTTGGCGAAGGAGTTGCCAACGCTCAATTCGTGAAAGCAGAGGCTTCGGCAGAGGATATTGCAAATATCGGACTTACAATAGGCGAGTACGCTAACGGCAAATTGACCGTAAGCAGCTCGAAGAGTGGCGCGGCAACCATCACCGTGAAGATGCTTGTTGGAGGAGGTTCACTCTCCGACAACACCCAACCATACCCTACCGAGGTGTCGAAGAGTTTTGTTTTAATCTCTAAAAACACCACATCCTCGAACGGAGGTTGGTTGTAAAGAGCCATCTCAAGCGGCTCGTTTGTGCCGCTTTCTATCACTTTTTATCGCAAATGAGTGGAGGTATTGAGGTCTTTATCCTCACTATCTCTGCTCTTTTTTTTCACTCAATCTCGTTTGGGTGTTACTCAAAAAGCCCTAATAGTGAAAGTTTTTCAACGATTTACTTTCAAAATTCAATTTTAATTTGTAACTTTGCGGCAATAGGAATAGTGAACTTAAAAGAAAATGCCGAAGTTGTATGGTGAAAATGTACCTGCGAGAAAGCCTGATTGGCTAAAAATCAGACTCCACAAAAGTGATACTTTTGCGGAGGTTGCTCGCATAGTGCGTGAACACTCTCTCCATACGATTTGCAGCAGCGGACGATGCCCAAACAAGGCAGAGTGTTGGAGTAAACGAACTGCCACATTTATGATTTTGGGCGATGTGTGTACCCGAGGTTGTCGCTTTTGCGCAACCAAAACCGGCAAACCGTTGCCGCCAAATCCGGTAGAGCCACAACAAGTGGCAGAGAGTGTACATCTTATGGGACTAAAGCATGTTGTGGTAACTTCTGTTACGCGCGACGATTTGGCTGATGGTGGTGCAGCGCATTGGGCGCAAACCGTCGAAGCCATAAAAGCGAAGAATCCAAACGCAACCATTGAGCTCCTTATTCCTGACCTCGACGCAGTAGCAGCCTCGTTGGAGGTGGTTATGGCATCGAAGCCCGACATTATCGGGCATAACATCGAGACCGTGGAGCGTCTTACACCCATTGTTCGCGCAAAGGCGACATATCGCACTTCGTTGGCGACACTGCGATATATGAGCGAGAGGGGTGTTACGACCAAAAGCGGATTGATGGTAGGACTTGGCGAGAGCGAAGAGGAGGTGGTACAAACCTTGCACGACTTGCGCGACGCAGGTGTGCGCATTGTAACCCTCGGACAGTATCTTCGACCTTCGGAGGAGCAGGTTCCCGTTGCGGAATATATCACCCCCGAAACTTTTGAACGATACCGCCAGCTCGCGCTTGAGATGGGTTTCGACCACTGCGCAAGCGGACCATTGGTGCGTTCCTCTTACCTTGCAGACGAGGCTCTCTCCTCCATCAAGACGGCACGATAAGTGTCCCTGCTCACATCTCGATTTTGCATAGATTGTCCGAATTCTAAATTCTGTATTTTGAATTTTGAGTTCCGCATTTCATTTTCATTGTGCATTTTGCATTCTGAATTTTGAATTATAAGTATGCGCGTTGATTGCAAATGGGTGGGCAGAATGCCCTACAAGGAGTGCTGGGAGTATCAGCAGAGCCTCTTCAACGAACTGCTCGCAAAGCAGGGCGATGGGAGTGACTTTGCAGGCACTATTATCTTTGTTGAGCATCCCGCAGTATACACACTCGGCAAAAGCGGCAATATAAACAATATGCTCATCGACGAGGCGCGATTGAAGGCTCTCGGAGCAGAGTTTTATCATATTGACCGAGGAGGAGATATCACCTTTCACGGCGAAGGTCAGGTGGTATGCTACCCCATTCTCGATTTGGAGAAGTTAGGTATCGGTCTGCGTCGCTATGTCGAACTTTTGGAGCAGAGTGTCATCGAAACCGTAGCCGAATATGGCATTGACGGAGGTCGCTTGGAGGGGGCTACGGGAGTGTGGCTCTGCGACGAGATGACAAACAGCGTAGGCGAAAAGCTACAGCAAAATTGGCGAAAAATTTGCGCCATTGGTGTTAAGGCATCGCGTTTTGTTACGATGCACGGCTTGGCTTTGAACGCCTCAACAGACCTTAAATGGTTTACAATGATAAACCCATGCGGCTTTGTGGATAAGGGGGTAACCTCAATCTCAAAGGAGCTGGGGCGCGAGGTGTCGTTCGACGAGGCAAGCAAGGTGCTTTGCGAGAAGTTGCTTGCGAACTTCAATGTAGAACGAATTTAAGAAATAAGCTAATGGCTTACTAAAAGGAGAAAAATTGAAAAAAATATATAATATAAAAATTAACGAGTATGCCTATTCAGAAAAGGTGGGTAGTCAAACCACAGGGCAACTCTCTGACGGTAGAACATATTGCTACCTCGTTGAGAATCCCCGCGGTGTTGGCGAACCTATTGGTACAAAGAGGCATAGACACAGTAGACAAAGCGAAGAAGTTTTTCAATCCTCAACTCGACGATCTGCACAATCCGTTCCTGATGACGGATATGGAGCGAGCAGTGGAGCGTTTAGAGGAGGCGGTTGCCAAGAACCAGCGAATTATGGTCTATGGCGACTACGATGTAGATGGCACAACCGCCGTTGCGCTCGTATATAAATTTCTGCGCCACATCGGACACAACAATCTGATGTTCTACATTCCCGACCGTTATACCGAAGGTTACGGTATTTCGAAGAGGGGTATCGACATTGCCGCAAAGAAGGGGGTGAAGCTAATTATCGCCCTCGATTGTGGTATTAAGGCTGTCGAGAAGGTGGACTATGCAACACAAAAAGGGGTAGATTTCATAATCTGCGACCATCATCTTCCAGCTGAGGAGATTCCTCACGCTGTAGCAGTTCTCGATCCGAAGCGTAACGATTGCAACTATCCATTCGATGAGTTGTCGGGTTGCGGTGTCGGCTTTAAGTTGGTACAAGCCTACGCACAGAAACACAACATCCCATTCAGCGAGATTGAGCCACTGCTCGACCTTCTCGTTGTAAGTATCGCTTCAGATATTGTTGCGCTGACCGACGAAAATCGCATCTTAGCGCACTATGGATTGAAGATTCTCAACTCCACACCTTCGGAGGGACTCTCTTCAATTATCCGCATCTGCGGTTTGGAGGATCAGAACATCACCATCGACGATATCGTCTTTAAGATTGGCCCACGCATCAATGCCGCAGGTCGTATGCGTATGGATGAGTACCCTGAGGACTCTGTTCCTTCGGGCGGCTATGCCGCTGTAAAGTTGCTGGTTGAGGGCGACGAGGAGGCTGCACGCGAGTTGGGCGAGGGTATCGACAACTACAACCAAGACCGCAAGAAGGAGGATCGCTCCGTAACACTCGAAGCTCACGAGTTTGTGGAGAACAACGCACAGCTGAAGGCGCAGAAGAGTATCGTCATCTACAATCCGAAGTGGATGAAGGGAATTGTGGGAATTGTGGCATCGCGCCTTATCGAAACCTACTATCGCCCTACGGTGGTGCTTACTCAAAGCAACGGCTTTGTAACGGGCTCAGCGCGTTCGATTGCGGGATTCGACCTCTATCAGGCGGTAGAGTCTTGCTCGGATATCTTGGAGAACTTCGGAGGTCACATGTACGCCGCAGGTCTTACAATGCTCCCTGAAAATGTCGAGGAGTTCAAGCGTCGCTTCAACCAATATGTCGAGGATAATATCGATCCAAAGAGCCTTGTTCCGCAGGTCGAGATAGATAGTTTGCTCACATTGTCGGATATCACTCCAGGCTTCTTCCGCGAGTTGAATCGCTTTCAGCCATTTGGTCCGGGCAACAACCTTCCGATATTTGCCTCGGAGCAGTGCTTGAACGGAGGTGATGCGCGCTTGGTAGGAGCTGATGCAGAGCATCTGCGTATGGATTTGTTCCAGCGAAATGCACCATCGGTACGCATGCAGACCATCGCTTTCCAGCAGCCTACACACTACGAGTGGGTACGCGCAGGCAAGCCTATCGACATCTGCTACCAGATAATCGAGAACAATTATCGTGGTAAATCGTCGCTTCAGTTGCGCATCAAGGATATCAAACCGAGATAGGTACTATTGTTGCTGATTCACGCTGCGACATTACCTTGATGTAGCTCCAATAGAAGCGGCACTAATTTGAAAGAGACGAGAAAAAATTTTTATGATGAAACAAGAGATATTCAAGCGTTGGAATCGCATAGTCGGTTGGACAGTCTTTGCCATTGCGGCTTTGACCTATCTGCTGACTATCGAGCCTTCGTCCTCGCTTTGGGATTGCGGAGAGTTTGTTGCCACCTCTTACAAGCTGGAGGTTGGTCACCCACCGGGTGCGCCACTCTTTATGCTCTTGGCGCGTATCGCTACGCTGTTTGCCCCATCGGCACACTATGTGCCGCACATGGTAAACGGAATGAACGCATTGGCGAGTGCCTTCTGCATTCTCTTCCTCTTCTGGACAATCACCCACATTGCCCGCCGACTCTTTACCCGTGAGGGTAAGCCCCTTACCACTGCAAATGCCATTGCGGTACTCGGTGCAGGAGCAGTCGGAGCGTTGGCATACACCTTCACCGACACCTTCTGGTTCTCGGCTGTCGAGGGCGAGGTCTATGCATTGTCGTCGATGTTTACGGCGCTTGTCGTATGGTTGATGTTGCGCTGGGAGGAGGAGGCGGACGAGCCTCACGCAGCACGATGGATTATCCTTATCGCCTACTTGATGGGACTATCTATCGGCGTTCACATTCTGAACTTGCTGACCATCCCTGCATTGGTGTTTATCTACTACTTCCGCAAGTACAAGAACATCTCCCTCAAAGGGTTGTTCCTCGTAACATTGTTGGCGTGTGCAATTCTCTTGGTCATCAACGGAATAATCATCCCTTACACCGTATATCTCGGTGCGATGGTCGATGTATTCTTCGTAAATAGCTTGTCGTTGCCAGTAAATACGGGTATCGTGGTCTTTGCGATTGCGATGTTCGCACTGCTCGGCACAGCAATCTACATCACCCACCGCAAAGGTCAGCGACTCTGGAATTTGGTGGCGGTATCGGTAACGATGATTATGCTCGGCTTCTCGTCGTACGCTTCGGTGACGATTCGTGCAGCGGTAAATCCACCGATGAACTCGAACAATCCGAACAACCCTACGGCTCTGCTCTCGATGCTCAACCGTGACCAATACGGTAACAGACCGCTGTTGTACGGCCCTTCGTATGCAGCCCCCGTAGAGAGCTACACCGAGAAGGAGTTCTACCACTACAACGCCGAGAAGAAGCAGTACGAGAAGCGCACTACGGTTGATGATTATGTATATCCCGACAAGTTTATGCACCTCTTCCCACGAATGTGGAACTATATGAAGAAGGAGCAGGACTACAAGCCGTGGGCGGCATATCGTACAAAGATGGACTTCGTGCGAGACGAAAATGGTGAGATTCTCTACGACGAAAAGGGCAAGCCACAGCGCGCCGAGGTGTTGGACTTTGGTCGCAAGGTAACATATCACGACGGCGAATACTCTCGCACCATCGTTGAGCCTACATTCATGGAGAACTTAAACTTCTTCTTCGCCTACCAGCTCAACTACATGTACTGGCGCTATTTCCTATGGAACTTCGTAGGTCGTCAGGATGATATTCAGGCTGATGCTGTGACAATTACCAACGGAAATTGGCTCACGGGCATAAAGGCGATAGATGCGCTCTATCTCGGCCCGCAGACCAATCTCCCGCGCGAGATGGAGAACAACAAGGCGAGAAATACCTACTACCTCTTGCCATTCCTGCTTGGAATTATCGGCTTGATATACCAGCTCAACCGAGATCCCCGCAACTTTACCATTGTGATGTGGTTGTTTGTGATGATGGGTATTGCGTTGGTCGTATATTTCAACTCCTCACCAGGAGAGGTGCGTGAGCGCGACTATGTTTACGCCGGTTCGTTCTATGCATTCTGTATGTGGATAGGCTTGGGCGTATTGGCTCTCTACGACCTCTTGACAAAGGTGTTGAAAAAGCACCACAAGGCAGCCGCTGCTACGGCTACAGTGTTGGCAATGGCAGTGCCAGGTATTCTCTGCGCGGAGAATTGGGACGACCACGACCGTTCGCACCGCACAATGGCGCGTGATTTGGGCTACAACTACCTCTCGTCTATGGTCGAGAAGGAGGGGGTTTCGCCTATTATCGTCAATTATGGCGACAACGACACCTTCCCGTTGTGGTTCAATCAGGAGGTTGATGGTGTGCGTACCGATGTGCGCATTATGAATTCGAGCTACCTCGATGGCGAGTGGTATGTCGATGAGATGAAGTGCAAGGCAAACGATGCCGAGGGCATTCCGTTCTCGTTGCCGAGCCACAAATACACCTTTGTAAACGATTGGATTCCTGTAAATTCGCAGATTGACCGCGTGGTAGATGCCAAGCAGGTTATGGAGTTTGTTCGCAGTGACGACCAGCGTACGAAGATCGATTTGGGCTATGGCGCACCTGCCGACTATATCCCGACAAAGCGCATCGCTCTGCCAGTGGATAAGGAGGCGGCTATCGCTTCGGGCATTGTGGCTGAAAAAGACCGCGATTTGATGGTCGATACCGTCTATATCAACATTAACGCCACTTCGCTCTCGCGCTCGGAGTTGATGTTGCTCGATATGTTGGCGCACTTCGATTGGAAACGCCCGATATACTTCACGCAGGTCTATGTCTTGCAGAAGTTCGGCTTGTTGGACTACTTGCAGTTTGACGGCTACGCATACCGCTTTGTGCCGATTCTCACTCCGTACAAAGATTCGTGGAGCAT
>SUZQ01000026.1 GCA_015059875.1 Rikenellaceae bacterium
CAGTTGGTCGCCGTAAGGCAGCTGTAGCTCGCGTATTCGTGAAGCCAGGAACTGGTAACATTACAATCAACCACAAGGCTCTCGATGTCTATTTCCCATTGAACATCCTTCAGTACGAGGTTAAGCAGCCATTGCTCGTAACCGAGACTGCTGAGGCATACGATGTTGTTGTAAACCTCGTAGGTGGTGGTATTAAGGGACAGGCTGAGGCAGCTCGTATGGGTATCGCTCGCGCATTGTGCGAGATTAACGCAGAGTATCGTCCAATCTTGAAGAAGAACGGATTCCTTACTCGTGATGCCCGTGAGGTTGAGCGTAAGAAGCCAGGACAGCCTGGTGCTCGTCGTAAGTTCCAGTTCAGCAAGCGTTAATATATATTTCGTAAGCGGACTAACAATTCGGCAAAGCACGACAAGGGTTTATCAAAGCAAGCAAGACCACTTATACTTATTTATATTATATATGGAGCTAACGGCCAATGGCTAATAGCTGATGGTCGAAGCGAAAGTGCTACTTAGCTGCTTGCCCTGTCGCGGAAAACTCTTCGGACTGACAAGGTCACTACCTGAAGGGTTGAAGTAAAGAGAATTAAAATTACAAAAAAAAGAAACTAAAATGTCTAGAACAGATTTTAATACATTGTTGGAGGCCGGCGTTCATTTCGGACACTTGAAGCGCAAGTGGAATCCTAAAATGGCTCCATATATCTTCATGGAGAAGAACGGCATCCATATCATCGATCTCTACAAGACTGTAGTAAAGCTCGATGAGGCTGCAGCAGCACTTAAGAACATCGCTAAAAGCGGTCGTCGCGTGTTGTTCGTTGCTACAAAGAAACAAGCAAAGGATGTTGTTGCCGAAAAGGTGGCAGCCGTAGGAATGCCTTATGTTACAGAGCGTTGGGCTGGCGGTATGCTCACAAACTTCCCAACTATACGCCGTGCTGTCAAGAAGATGGCTACCATCGACAAGCAGATGGCAGACGGTCTTTACGATAACTTCTCAAAGCGTGAGAAGTTGCAGATTGCTCGTCAGCGTGCAAAGCTCGAGAAGAACCTCGGTTCTATCGCTGACCTTACTCGCCTTCCTGCTGCATTGTTCGTAATCGATGTGCAGAAGGAGCAGAATGCCGTTAAGGAGGCAAAGCGTTTGAATATTCCGGTATTTGCAATGGTAGATACTTGTTGTGATCCAACCGACATCGATTATGTAATCCCTGCAAATGACGATGCTACAAAGTCAATCGCTGTAATCCTTGACACTGTATGTGCTGCTATCGCAGAGGGTGTAGAGGAGCGCAAGCTCGAGAAGGAGAAGGAGGCTGTTGAGGCTGAGGCTAACACAGAGGCTCCTGTAAAGAAACCTGCTAAGACTCGCATCAAGAAGAGCGTAAAGGCTTCGGTTGATGCAGAGGAGGCTGCAGCAGCAGAGATCGTAGCTGCTGTAGAGGAGACTCCAGCAGAAGAGTAATTATTAACCAAAGAAAACCAGAAAAAACTATGGCAATAGAGATTAAGGCAGCTGATGTAATGAAGCTGCGTAAGATGACCGGTGCTGGTATGATGGATTGCAAGAAGGCTCTTGTTGAGTCGGAGGGCGATTTCGACCGTGCTAAGGAGATCATCAAGGAGAAGGGTAAGCTCGTAGCAGCAAAGCGTGCTGATCGCGAGACCTCTGAGGGTGCTGTTATTGCAAAGGTTCAGGACGGAAAGGCTATCGTAGTTGGACTCGGTTGCGAGACTGACTTCGTTGCTAAGAATGCTGACTTCCAGGCACTTGCTCAGGCGATTGCAGATGCAGCTATCGTAAACCTTCCTGCTGATAAGGAGGCACTTATGGCTTGCACACTCGCAGACGGCCGCACTGTTGAGGCTGCTGTTACCGAGTTGACTGGTCAGACTGGCGAGAAGCATGTTGTTGCAGGTTACGAGGTTGTTGAGGCTCCGTTCATTGCTGCTTATATGCATGTAATCACTGGTAAGCTTGCTGCTGTTGTTGGTTTCAACAAGGAGATCGACGCACAGGTTGCTAAGGGTGTTGCAATGCAGGTTGCTTCGATGAGCCCAGTTGCTGTATCGGCTGCAAATGTTGAGCAGAGCGTTCTCGACGCAGAGTTCAAGACCGCTGTTGAGAAGACTAAGGCTGAGCTTATCCAGAAGGATATCAACGCTGCTCTTACAAAGGCTGGTATCAACCCAGCACATGTTGATAGCGAGGATCACATCGAGTCTAACCAGTCGAAGGGCTGGATTACTGCTGAGCAGGCAGCTCAGGCTCGTGAGATTATCAAGACCGTAGGTGAGGCTAAGGCCGCAAACCTCAATATGCAGATGATTGAGAACATCGCTAAGGGCCGTGTTCAGAAGTTCCTCAAGGAGAACACTCTCGAGGAGCAGGGCTATCAGATGGGCGATGGCAAGACTCCTGTTAAGGATATTATCAAGGCAGCTGATGCTGAGGCTAAGGTTCTCGTATTTAAGCGAGTATCACTTGCTGACTAATCAGAATAGAGCTTAATAGAAAAGACGCTACAACTTCTTGTAGCGTCTTTTTTTGATTTTTATGCAACTTTTCGCCAAATTATTATTATTATTATTATTATTATTATTATTATTATTATTATTATCTTTGTGATATATAACCAATAGATGTATAATACAATGAAAAAATTATTTACTTTAGCACTTGTTTTAGGTGCATTGATGTTTACCGGCTGTGCAACGCATATGTATAAGGCGGAAAACAAGAATTTATCGCAGACTGAGGTTGTCCTCTCTCAGAAGAACTTTAAGGTTGTAGGTCAGGCAGAAGGACACGCAAAGGCTACTATGGTTTTGGGTATCGGTGGTTTGTCAAAGCGTTCTGTTCGTGCCAATGCTGTTGCAGAGATGTACAAGGCTGCAAAATTGTCGGGTTCGCAGACTATCATCAATATCAATGTTAAGCACGCGATTGTAGGATTGCCTCCATTCTATGTGCGAAATATCTACACTGCTACGGGAACTATTATTGAGTTTACAGAGTAGGGTAGAGTTGTCAAGAAAAATATCACCAAGCGTTCGCTTGGTGATATTTTTCTTGTGTATAAGTAATACCCTCTAAAATATCTGTATCAGCAATAATCCAACCGCCAACGAAACAACGGTCGTGATGAGTCCTGGCATCATAAATGAGTGGTTAAGAATCCATTTGCCGATGCGTGTTGAGCCTGTACGATCGAAGTTTATGGCTGCAATTACAGTAGGGTAGTTCGGGATAAAGAAGTAACCATTTACTGCTGGAAAGAGCGCGATCATCATCATTGGCGAGATGCCGAGTGCAATGCCTAACGGAGCAATGGCGCGAATGGTTGCAGCCTGACTATAGAGTAGTATCGACATCACAAAGAGAGCCACACCAAAGAGCCATGGCATCTGTGATACGACGCTCTCAATCGATGCCTTCAACTCTACGATGTTGCCATTGATGAAGGTGTCGCCCATCCACGCAATTCCGAAGATTGCAATAACTGCCTGCATACCTGCGGAGAATATACTTCCTTTGGCGGCATCGATGCCATTGGTGCGAGTGAGCAGCAGGATAAGTGCAGCGGCTGAAAGCATCAGAATCTCAATAAGTATCGGCATTCCGAGTGTTGATCCATCGAACGATGGGCGGAGCGACGGAATCGAGCCGAAAAGAACGATAAGTAGGGTAGTGACAAGGAAAATCGCTACCGAGAGTCGTGCTTTTGTTAGGTTTTTCACATCGGTAAGCTCGGTATGGTAGTCATCGAGCAAACCCGCTTTAAGACGGCTGATATATTCAGGGTCATCCACCAGATTTTTGCCAACTCGCATAGAGTAGAGCGCACCCGCAAGTATGCCAATGATGGTCGATGGAATACAAATCTTCAATATGTCGAACAAATCTATTCCGAAGCCCGCGAGCATACCCAACAGAGCAACTGTTGCTGCCGATATTGGACTTGCGGTAATGCCTTGTTGTGAGGCAATTACGGCAATTCCAAGGGGGCGTTCAGGGCGAATTTTGGTCTCGGTGGCAACCTCTGCGATAACGGGCAGTAGCGAGTATGCCACATGTCCCGTTCCGGCAAGGAAAGTGAAGGTGTAGGTTACAAGCGGAGCAAGAATTGTGATGTGAGCTGGATTGCGACGCAGGATTCGTTCGGCAATTTTTACCATATAATCGAGTCCTCCAGCAGCCTGCATACACGCTGCTGCGGATATTACAGCTGCAATCATCAACATAACATCTATTGGTGGCATTGTCGGTTCCAATCCGAAAACAAAGGTGAGTATCGCCAGACCGATACCACCCATTACACCGAGTCCGATGCCTCCGAGTCGAGCACCTACGATTATGGCGATAAGTACAAATAAGAATTGGATTAGCATAATAGAAGCATTTTTTTAGTGGTGATGTTCCAGCACAGTATGTGGAATATGTCCGTGAGATATTATCTGAATAGGACAGTGGTAATTCTCTAATTGTTCGGCAGTTATGATGTTTGAATTGTGGCGATGTACGCTGCGATTTACGCATACAATACTCTTCACAACGCTTGTTATTGTGCCGATATCGTGCGACACCATAACTATTGCCATGCGCTCGTTTAGACGCTTTAGAAGGGTGTAGAGCTCATTCTCGAACTGATTATCGACAAAGTTTGTCGGCTCATCAAGAATCAATATTTTTGGCTCAAGGATAACGGCACGACAGAGCAATGCTCGCTGCATTTGACCTCCCGAAATCTCGTTTATCTGTCGCTCTGCAACCTCCTCAATACCAGCCATTTTGAGTAGCTCTAAGGCCCGTTTGCGGTCATCGGTTGTGTAGCGTTTCAGTAACCCTTTCTCCGCTTGCAACCCCGACATTACGACCTCGACAACAGTAATCGGGAACGAACGATCAAATTCCGATTGTTGCGGAAGATAGCCAATAAGACGATGTCCACGCTCCGAAAGAGTAGGGGAGTAGACGACCTCTCCGCTGTGGGGAGTAATGCCCAAAATTGCCTTTACAAGAGTTGTTTTACCACCTCCGTTTGGGCCTATAATGCCAAGAAAATCATCGTGATATATATCGAGCGATACATCCTCTAATGCAGTTGTCTCATCGTACTGCACCGATACATTTTTCAACGAAATAAGCGTATTCATATCTACTCGGTTATTAGGGTTGCAATTTGGCGAATATTGCTAAAGATATCCTCCTCTAAAGGGTTGATTTCTACGGCAGTAGCACCAATATCATTGCAGATTACCTCTACTGATGATGCAGGGAACTCCGACTGATAGAAGATATGCTTAACTCCCTCAGCACGGGCTTGCTCTATGATTCGAGCAAGGTGTTTCGCGCTTGGCTCTTTTCCTTCGTGTTCGATTGCAATTTGCGTAAGTCCGTAATCACGAGCGAGATAGGTAAGCGCAGGGTGGTAGATTATAAAGGTGTTGCGAGAGCCATTTTTGCACATGTCTGCAACCTCCTCGTCTAACTCTAACAGCTTGATACATAGAGAAGTGTAACGCTCCTCGTATTTTGTAGAATCTGGCATTTCGCGCGAGATGGCGTTGTAGGTGTTCTCAGCCATCTTGCCGAGAGCCTTCGGGGAGCACCAGATGTGAGGATCGATGCCGTGAGAGTGGCCGTGACTAATGTGATGATGCTCGTGGGAGCAGCCGTGTTCACAACTTTCAGGATGTGTTTTATGCGCGTGCGAGCAAGTACCAGCGATTAGTTCAATGCCTTGCGAAAGGTTGATAATCTGCTCGTTGCGGGCAATGCGATGTAGTAACTCCTGCTCAAATTCAAGCACTCCCGTGCCAAACACAAAACGCGCTGATTCGAGCTCGCGCAGTTGTTTTGGAGTCGGCTCAAATGTTTCGGGCGAAGCTCCTTGCGGAACAAGCACTGAAACCTCGAAGTCGTCACCCAATATGTTTTCCACCAACGGTTTAAGTGGCGCAATCGATACAATAGCGCGATTCTCCATAACAACCTTTCGATCGGCACAACCGAAAAATAGAAGTGCAGTTACGATAATCCATATTAATGATAATCTACTGACAGACAATTTGTTACAAATATAATTTAACATAATGTACATATTACATCATAAGCGATATAAGAGGGTAGAGCGATGGATATTTGAAAAAAGGTTGCTTCACCACTTTTTTCAGCCAGCACCAGCCTTCATCACAGTTTTACGCTACAAAGTTAAAAATAATTTGATATGTTAGACTCATTTTGGCTATTTATAGTTAAAATATAACAGATCGCGTTATGAATCTTTCTGCTCGTCAGGCCCTGATAGTTAGTCAATTAAGTGGGATTTATGCGCAGATTTAACTCTCCGAGAATCGAATATTTTGAAACGAGTCGGAGAATGGCCGGGAATTTCCAGCAAAATCGAGTGTAAAAAATACCTATTTATAATATAGCGCCCAAAGAGGCCTCTGGGTTCACTCAAAAATTTCTCGATGTGGTAAGCAATTCACTTGTTGGATTCTCTTGGTTATGTGAAGGTGCGAATATCCAGAACTTACTTGAGTGTAACTTGAGAACTCTACTATTTTTTCGGTCGGAGTTCCTCGAATGTTTGATCCTGATAGACGATAATAATTTTATCAATATCACTCCTATTTAGTGTCGAAATTTGTGCAGAATTTTGAACTTGCTGAATGTTTGAAATTACGCCTTCATCCGACTCCTCATTCTCCGATCCAAATAGTACTCCTGTTGTCGGGACTCCGTGTTCAGCAGATGGTCGAGATGCTACAGTGTTGATATTGGAATTGCGAATCTCGGTGTCATCGCCAAGCAGCCAGTAGGGATTATATTGAGGGAAGCGAGTGACGATTTTGCACAACATCTCATAGCTCGGTTTGTTGCGCCCACTCAAAATGTGAGATATCGCAGCCGGCTTTACTTCGAGAATTTCTGCAAGTCTGCTCGCTGTCAAATTCTCATTTTGCATCAAAATACGCAATTTTTCGTCCATCTTCGTAAGTTTTTACAAAGTTAAAAATATTTTACGAATCGAACAAATAAAATTCTACAAATGTTAAATGTTGATAACTGTTAATAAGTGTTACAATTGTTAATAATGTGGATTTGGTTAAAAACACAACAATGTACTTTGTTATAAATTAGTTTATGTAATATTGCGTAAAATACTGATAATATAGTATATATACATATGTTCGCATATTATATATGTATATATAGTGAAGAGCCTTGTTTTATGCAGGTGTAAGGTGTAATTGATGTTATATAAATTTTGTAAATGACTGATATTGATATATATAAAATCCAAAATATCAATATATGAACTTTGGTTTTCTGGTCTTAAAAATGATAGCTTTCAGCACTTTATCGCTGTTACAAATGTAAACAAAAGACCGTCTATTGACAATTGTAAACATCCATCATATATTACAAATGTAAATATATTTTAGTTAGTTTAACTTTACAAATGTTAAATAATCTTCTTCTGATGGTAAATTTTCTGAGATTTGTTGATATTCTGAATAATGGACTACCCTTTATATAAGGTATTCAGTATTTCGGTCTAAATTATGTTAAATTCCCATATAATATATGCAGGACAATAACGGTGTATTGCCCTGCATATTAATAGTTTACAAAGTTGTTAACAACTACCCTACTCTCTCAATGCTGATGCTATTTCTGCGAACTCTTCTGGAGTTAAAATGAGCTTTTCACGGCTAAAATCCACATCCTTTTCGCTGTTCATAGGGATAAGATGTATGTGTGCATGTGGTACTTCAAGCCCCAAAACGACCGTTGCTACCCTCTTGCAGCCGCTAAATGCCTTGATTTTTTGTGCAATTTGCTTAGCAAAGAGAATCATCCCCTGAAGTGTCTCGTCGTCGAGGTCGTAGAGATAGTCCACCTCCTGCTTGGGGATAACCAGTGTATGCCCCTTTGCGAGTGGGTTGATATCAAGAAAGGCATAGAAACGATCATCCTCTGCCACCTTGTAGCTCGGAATCTCTCCAGCTACGATTCGCGAAAAAATAGTTGCCATATTTCTACTATATAATTTATGTGTGTAATCTATGTCGTACTCCCCTACTCCATATCTGTTTGCTTGAATTTAGGGGTGAGGATTTCAGAGTATATCACTGCGTCACGAAGATTGAATTTTCGCGATGAGTGACTCTTATTCTCGCAGCTCTTATTACTCTTTGTATTTTTCTTCAATGTTCTATTTGTCGCATTTTTTGTTATGCGCTCCTTTTTTTGCTTTTTCTGCTTTGGCTTATTTTCAACGAGCGCAACCCTCTCTCTGCTCTCTGCGATTTCATCAATAATCTCCTCTTGAGATTCTCCCTCCGCATCGAGCTCTTCGATGCTTGACTCAATGCTCCGTATAAGTTCTGCGAATATATCCTTTTTAGGGCTGTTTTGAGAGTGGTGAGGTGTAGGTGTGTCGTTCGTTGTCTGCGCGTTCTGCGACCTCTTATTGCGGCTTAAACGCAATACAATGCTAACACCTACAATTAGTATAGCTATTATACCCTTGATAATCTCTTCTATATCCATAGGACACTACTCTATTTCGTTGTTTTCAATGCGTTTTACGCTCTCTAAACCTTTGATTTGACGGAACTTATCCATAAGAGCATAGAGTGCGTCGGCGCTCTGTACATATAGGCTCAACTTCCCCTCGAAGATTCCATCGTGACTACGCAGATGAATCTCTCTCATATTGATGCTGAAGTCGTCGGAAACTATGTGCGTAATGTCCGACAATATTCCCATTCTATCGATGCCTCGCATTTCGATAGTTGAAAGATATGCTGTCGCCTTGTGCTGGGACCACTTTATCTTATCCTTGATGATATTCTTGCCATATTGCGACGCAAGACGATTAAGCTCATCGCAGGTAGCTTTGTGGACAACAATCTTGTTAGTAATAGGATCGCGAAAGCCGACTACATTGTCACCTGGAAGCGGATTACAACACGATGCGATGGTAAAACTATCATCTGTTGAAGGCTTTTCGTTCTCAGGGATATCATCATCAAGGTCATCATCCTCTTGACGCAAATGCCAGAATTTCAATAATTTGCTTGTGGAGGATGATTTTAATACCTTCTCGATATTATCGAGCGAAATGATACCCGCGCCAATATGGCTGTAAAACTCGTCTTTGTATTTGCAGCCGTAAGCCTGCATTGCTTTGCGCAGAACACGACCACTCATCGTTACATTGTGTTCTGCTAACTTATTCTCAAACAGAGTAATACCATTTTCGATATTGTTCTGCTGCTCGCGCTTTAGGAAGGCTGTGATTTTCTGTTTTGCCTTTGTTGTGGTGACAATTTCGAGCCATTCAGCCTTTGGTTTTGCGCTGTCTGCGGTGATAATCTCTATCTGGTCGCCCCACTTTAGAGCCTTAGTTATAGGCTCTATTTTATGGTTTATTTTTGCGCCAATGGCGTGGTCGCCAACCTTGGTATGGATGTCGTATGCAAAGTCTAATGCCGTAGCTCCGTTTGGCAACTGTCGCTGCTCGCCTTTTGGTGTAAATACAGTTATTTCAGATGTATACAGCGATAGCTTAAAGTTGTCAAGGAACTCTACTGCGCTCTCAGTTGGACTATTTAGTGCGTCGCGAATCTTCTTGAGCCAGGTGTCGAAGGCGTCATCATTTTGCGAAAGAGTCGCCTTCTTGTACTTCCAATGGGCTGCAAATCCTCGTTCGGCAATCTCCTCCATTCGTTGCGTGCGAATCTGCACCTCTACCCAATGTCCGTCAGGCCCCATAACAGTTGAGTGCAACGCTTCGTAACCGTTTGCTTTTGGCATCGAAATCCAATCGCGTAGGCGATCCTGCTTTGGAGCGTAAATATCTGTTATGTTGGAGTATATCTGCCAACATTGAGTCTTTTCAGAGGGGAATGGCAAGGTCTGGAATACAATGCGGATGGCGAATAGGTCGTAGATCTCCTCAAATGGAATCTGCTTGCGCTGCATCTTTGTCCACACCGAGTAGACGCTCTTTACGCGCCCTGAAATCTCGTATTTGATGTTGTTACGGTCCAAAACCTCGATAATTGGCTTGCAGAAGCGGTCTATGTACTCTTGTCGCTTCTCTGCGCTCTTTGCCAATAACCCGCTGATGCGCTCGTACTCCTCTGGAAAGCGGTACTTCATACATAGGTCTTCCAACTCGCTCTTTATCGGATAGAGTCCGAGACGATATGCTAACGGAGCGAAGAGGTAGATGGTTTCTCCCGTGATTTTAATCTGCTTATTTAGAGGCATATACTGCAATGTGCGCATATTGTGCAGACGATCTGCTATCTTTATGAGAATTACGCGAACATCATCTGAGAGAGTTAGCAGCACCTTGCGGAAATACTCTGCTTGTTCGGAGGTGTCGGCATTGAATACTCCCGACATCTTGGTTAAACCATCAACCATCGACGCAATCTTTGCGCCGAAGATGTGGTCCATATCCTCTACCGTGTAGTCGGTGTCCTCTACGACATCGTGCAGGAGTGCAGCTACGATAGATTTTACTCCAAGCCCAATCTCGTCTACAACAATTTGAGCTACAGCTATCGGATGCAACAAATATGGCTCTCCTGAACGACGGCGAACGCCAGAGTGAGCCTCTTTCGCAAGGAAATAGGCACGCTTGATAAAGCTCCAATCGTCGTCGTTTTTGCACACTTTTTTGCACGACGCAAGCAGCTTTTCGTACGCCTCGTTGATTAATCTCTCGTCCTCAGCAGTGTAACTCATAGCCTTAACCCCTAAAACCGAGAATCGAGAGCTGTACCGTGTGTGACGGTACAAAGCTCTCATCTCTAATGTGTTAAATATTTATATGACTCTATTCTAATTTCTTCTGCATCATCGCCTCGCGCAACTTAGCTTCGATTTCGTCACACAAAGCCTTGTCCGAAGTTAGCAACTCTTTCACAGCATCGCGTCCCTGACCAATCTTCTTTTCGCCGTAAGAGAACCACGAGCCCGACTTCTTAATAATCTCATAATCTACTGCCAAGTCAAGAATCTCGCCAATCTTCGAGATACCCTCGCCGAACATAATATCAAACTCAGCCTTCTTGAATGGAGGTGCAACCTTGTTCTTCACAACCTTTACGCGGGTGCGTGTTCCAAGCTGCTCGTCGCCATCCTTGATAACTGAGGTGCGGCGAATGTCGATACGCACACTGGCGTAGAACTTCAACGCATTACCACCTGTTGTGGTCTCAGGGTTGCCGTAGATTACACCAATCTTGTCGCGCAACTGGTTGATAAAGATGCAGACGGTCTTAGTCTTAGCGATGCTTGCAGTGAGCTTTCGCAACGCCTGCGACATCAATCGTGCCTGCAAGCCCATCTTCGAGTCACCCATCTCGCCCTCGATTTCAGCCTTCGGAGTGAGAGCTGCTACCGAGTCGATAACGATGATGTCGATTGCACTTGAACGAATCAGCGAGTCGGCAATTTCGAGAGCCTGCTCGCCATTGTCGGGCTGCGACACGAGGAGATTTTCGATATCTACACCGAGTTTCTGTGCGTAGAAGCTGTCGAAAGCGTGCTCTGCATCGATAAATGCTGCAATACCGCCCGCCTTCTGCGCCTCGGCAATTGCGTGAATTGCGAGGGTTGTCTTACCTGACGACTCAGGGCCAAAAATCTCAATTACACGACCTTTTGGGTAGCCACCCACGCCGAGTGCAACATCGAGAGTGATTGAACCTGTCGGGATAACTGGCACATTCTCAACATTTTCGCTCGACATCTGCATAATCGAACCCTTGCCAAAATCCTTCTCGATTTTAGCCATTACCGCCTTCAAGACCTTCATTTTTTCGGCATTCTGTGTTGTTACTTCGCTCATAGTATATTCAGTTTTAATTATTTGTTTCGTTCTAATCTCTTTTTCCAAAGGAAAAAACTTTCCTCAAAGTTAAGAATTTTTTTCGGAAAAATAATACTCGTCTAAGCAACTTTTTTCTTTTTTCTCTTTTAATTCTCAATTCTTAATTCTCAATTCTCAATTTTGGCGGTTTAATCCCAAAGTAAACTGCCAACAATCTGTTCGTTGAACTCCTCTTCGGTGTTGTTGAGTCGCTTCATACACTGCGGGCAACGAATCGCCGTTTCGGTCTCAACATGGCAGAAACCATCCTCGCAGTCGAAACCCATAAATCCAAAGCCCGTAAGGTGCATAAACTCCGTACCGCAATGCTTGCATCTGATAGTGTGTCCTGTTCCCATAGTTTTAATTATTTTAAGGTTTTACATTTGTCTATTATGTCCATTATTAAAGTCAATACACCACCAACGATTGCGACCAAAATAAGTAATGCCGCATATCCGACTGCGATGACTATTCCTATGCAGATTAGAAACATTATGATAAAGCCTAAAAAACTAAAAAACTCCATAATTTTTCACTCGTTATTTGGTTCTACATTATTTTCACGATGCAAAATTATAGGACATTTTTGACAGGTTGTGTCAAAATGAAAAAAAGTGCGAAAATTTTCGCACTTTTTCTATCAGTTTTCCGCTTTCAACTCTCAACTATTTGAGTACCACCCTCTCGGCTACGCTACGGAGGTAGCGAGCAACCTCTGGATTGAGGCGAATAGGGGTGTCTGCCTTGAATGGCTGCGGGTAGAGTGTCAAGTAACCTACAGCTGCTGCGAGATATGAACCTGCATACGACGGATGTGAACCATCTTTGGTGTATAACTTTATATCAGGACGCTCGCGGCGTACGATATCCCACGCTATACCCACAGGCGAAAGTCCCATATCAAGTCTTTGAGCCATAGCTGTGGTATTCTTTGTAATTACTTGCTGCATAGCGTTATAGCTCGTGAAAAACTCAGGATAACCATTTACAAGGTCCGCTAACTTCTTGCCCTTAGTGGCATTGTTACCATCCTTGCGTCCCCAAGTCAATTCAATGATACACTTTGCCTTTGGGCTATGCTTTACAATATTAGCCTTCATCTTGCCCATGTAGCCCACAACATTTTGGTCTACAGATGTACCGATGCGCAAAGAGTGGAGGCTCTGATCTTGCAGAAAGGCGTAGTCGTAACCACCCTTCTCTACAGTTTCGCGCGACACATGATCTGCAAGATGTTGCTTCATAGTGTAGCCACCATGAATATATATCGAGCAGTCGAGGTTGTGCCCCTCGTACCATGCCAACTCCTTCAACAACATCGGATAGAGGTTGCCGTAGGTGTAGCTGTTACCTATAAATAATACGCGTGCGGTATCGGCAGGTTTGCTATCGTCGAGAATTGCAATTTTGGGGGCATTTCCCGAACTACCACCATAGAGCGTACTCTTTGCTACGCCCTTGTCCATGTGGCGCAAACGCACCTGCAAATAGCCCTTTGTGATGCTGTTTTCGAGTCGCACCGAGTGCCAAAGAAAGCGAGGCCACTTGGCAGAGGTTGTCGAGTAGCAGTTTATGCCCTTCTTGTTGGCAGGCAATACGGCCTTCCACTCCTTGCCGTCGAGGTACTCGAAAGCGTAGGCGTGAGGAGCATCACTCGGCTCAGCAAGAAACGGAAGGTAGATATCAACAACCGTTCCCGCTTTGATGTCCTCTACGGGTACGCTCATCAACCAATAGTCGCCCTTGCGAGCCCCTTCAACGGCTGGGTAGCTCTTTCGTACACCTACCGTAGCGGTAGCCTTTTTGCCTACAAACTCAAGCGAGCCGTGACCTACGGAAGCGTGGTAGTGTCCCTTTTCGAGGTAGTGAGCAGTCTGCTTTGTGGAGAACTTCCACTCGGTGTGCTTTTGTGTCTGTGCCGAGAGCGACAATATAGTCGCAACGGCTACGATGGTTAGTAGTAGCTTCTTCATAATCAACTATTATTCAAATGTGTGTATAACAACGCCCGAACGCAACTTTGGCTCGAACCAAGTGGTCTTTGGTGGCATAATATTTCCTGTATCGGCAATGTCGATAAGCTGGCGCATCGAAACTGGATAGAGAGCGAATGCAACCTTCATCTCGCCCGAATCAACTCTCTGCTGCAACTCGCCAAGACCGCGAATACCACCTACGAAATCAATTCGCTTAGAGGTGCGCAAATCCTTAATGCCGAGCAACTTATCGAGTACCAAATTAGAAAGAATGGTAACATCAAGCACTCCGATAGGGTCTGCATCGTTGTAGCGACCTTCCTTGGCTGTAAGGCTATACCACTCGCCACCGAGATACATCGAGAAGTTGTGCAGAGCGTTAGGCTTATAAATCTCGCTACCCTGCTTTTCAACTGCGAAATCACCCTCCAAAGCGGCAATGAACTCCTCTTCGCTGAGTCCGTTCAAATCCTTGACTACACGGTTGTAGTCGATAATTCGCAGATGTGATTCAGGGAATGTAACCGCCAAGAAGTAGCAATACTCCTCGTTGCCTGTGTGGTGCGGATTGTTGTTTTTGCACTCCTCGCCTACTCGCGCAGCCGCAGCGGTACGGTGATGACCATCAGCGACATAGAGTGCTGGAATTGTGCCGAAAATGGTGGTTATGCGCTCGTTGTACTCGGTTGGTACAACCCACAATGTATGACCGAAACCATCCTCTGCCACGAAGTCGTACTCAGGCTCGGCCTTGATAACCTCCGCAACGATTGCATCAATTTCCGCGTGATCGGGGTAAGCGAAGAATACCGGCTCGATATTCGCCTTCTGATTGCGAACATGGTGCATACGATCCTCCTCCTTGTCGGTGCGTGTAAGCTCGTGCTTTTTGATTGCTCCTGCGAGATAATCCTCGAAGTGACAGCACATTACAAGTCCGTACTGCGTGCGACCATCCATCGTTTGAGCATAGATGTAGTAGTGCTCCTCACCATCTTGCTGTAACCAACCCTTGGCTCTCCAAGCAGCAAAATTCTCAACCGCCTTGTCATAAACCTCCTGCGAGTGTTCATCTGCGATAGGCTCAAAATCAATTTCGGGCTTAATAATGTGGAGCAAAGAGCGTTCGGTTGCCTCTGCCTTTGCCTCTACGGAGTTCAGTACATCGTAAGGGCGCGATGCGACCTCCTGTGCCAACTCCTTTGGTGGGCGAATGCCCTTGAATGGTTTAATGCGTACCATATACTATTTATTTACTTGGAAACGGGTGTTTCCGTTTACGAAATAATCTACAATTTGTCGTGCAGCAGCCAAACCTGCATTGATATTAGCCTCGGCAGTTTCAGCACCCATCTTCTTTGGTGTTCCAAAATAACGCTTACCGAACTTCTCGACATACTCCGCAGCAGCCTCAGGAGCAACATCTGTGATATATTTCAAATCCTCGCGCTCCTCCATAGCCTTTGCCAAACCTGCTTCGTCAATAACCTCCTTGCGGGCAGTATTTACGAGTGTAGCACCCTTCGGCATCGACATCGCAAGGTCGTAACCTATTGAGCCTTTGGTCTGTGGCGTTGCAGGGATGTGCAACGATAGGAAGTCGGCACGGCGGTACAACTCCTCCACCGAATCGATCTTCTCTACCCCATCAGCCTCGAATACAGCTGCATCCGAGATAAATGGATCGTAGGCTATAACATTCATACCAAGAGCCTTGCCCTTGCGACCGACCAACTTGCCGACATTGCCGTAGGCGTGGATGGCGAGAGTCTTGCCAATCAGTTCGTGGCCTGTACCTGGAGTGAGCTGATTACGCGACATATAGACCATAAAGCAGAGGGCCAACTCCGCTACTGCGTTCGAGTTCTGTCCTGGGGTATTCATAACCACGATACCGCGTTTCTTTGCCTCTTCGCAGTCCACATTGTCGAAGCCTGCACCTGCGCGAACAACGATTTTGAGGTTTTTGGCTGCATCCAACACCTCTTTTGTAACCTTGTCGCTGCGCACGATAAGCGCATCTACATCGGCTACCGCAGCAAGCAAATCGCCTTTATCTGTATATTTCTCAAGCAGCACGACCTCGTACTCTGCCGCCTGTAAAATCTCTTTGATGCCGTTTACCGCCTCGCGTGCAAACGGTTTTTCGGTTGCGATAAGAATCTTCATACCTTTGATTAATGAAGTAAAATATGTTACGCGCTCCTCTTTTTTCTCGTATGTGTAGGGAATAATTGTAGGCATATATTATTTGGTTTTAAGTTGCTCAAACTCCTGCATACAAGCCACAAGAGCCTCTACCGACTCCTTTGGACAAGCGTTGTAGCACGAAGCGCGGAAACCACCCACCAAGCGGTGTCCCTTAACTCCAACCATTCCGTGATCCTTGGCGAACTCCAAGAACTCAGGAGCTAACTCCTCGTTGCCTTCGCTCATCACAAAGCAGATATTCATCAACGAACGATCCTCCTTCGCTACGGTTGGACGGAACAACGAGTTGCGGTCTATCTCATTGTAGAGCAACTCAGCCTTCTCAACATTGCGACGATATATCTCCTCTACGCCACCTATAGACTTCAACCACTTCAAAGTCTCGTTCAGTACAAAGATTGGGAATACAGGTGGAGTGTTGAACATCGAGTCATTCTCCACATGTGTTTTTACATTCACCATTGTTGGCAACGGACGCACCACCTTCTCAAGCATATCGTCACGAACAATAACGAATGTAACGCCCGACGGAGCGAGATTCTTCTGCGCACCACCATAGATGAGAGCATACTTCGAAACATCGACTGGACGGCTCAAAATATCCGATGACATATCGGCAATGAGAGGAACAGGAGAGTCGATATCCTCCTTGTATTCAGTGCCATATATTGTGTTGTTTGTACAGATATAGAGATAATCCAAGTCTGTAGGAATCTCGAATCCTTTTGGTATGTAGTTAAAATTCTTATCCTCACTTGAAGCTACAATCTCCACCTCGCCGTAATATTTCGCCTCCTTGATAGCTTTCTTTGTCCACACACCTGTGTTCACATATCCAGCCTTCTTGCCGAGGAAGTTTGCGGGGATGTGGAAGAATTGTGTACTCGCGCCACCACCAACAAAGTAGATTTGATAGTTGTCAGGAATGTGGAGCAACTCGCGGAAGAGAGCCTTTGCCTCTGCCAAGACAGCCTCAAACTCTTTTGTACGGTGCGAGTATGAGAGTACCGACAAACCTGTTCCGTTGAAATCAAAAATTGCTTTTGCTGCGTTCTCGAGTGCAACCTCTGGTAATACAGAAGGTCCCGCACTAAAATTGTGCTTTTTCATAGCTGTAAAAATTATGTGTAAATCCTAATTCTCTTTGAGAATGTTTTAATCTTTCAATTTGAAGTTGTCCGTATCGTTGATGTTCATTCCGAGAAGCAGGTCGCGTACTGCCATTCGCTTTTTGCCCGCCACCTGTAACTCCTCAATAGCAATATAGCCGTCACCACACGCCACCTTGATATAGGTTTTATTATCAGAGAGGATAGCTCCAGCCTTCGCCGAGTGATTTTTCTCCTCGAAGTGACACTTGAAAATCTTTACCGAAAGCTCCTCTTCTCCACGCTGCAAAATGCTCCACGCAGCGGGATACGGCGACAAACCGCGCACGAAATTTACTATCTGCCTACCATTCGCACGCCAATCCACCTCGCACATATCTTTGAAAATCTTTGGTGCGGGGCGCAAATTAGCATCCTCTTGCGGCTGCTCAATCGGCTCGATATTGCCTGAAGCAATCTTCTCGACACTCTCCACAACGAGTTCAGCTCCCATTGTCATCAAGCGGTCATATAGTTCGCCTACACACTCCTCGTCGCCAATTGGTGTGCGTTGCTGACCGATTATCGCACCCTTGTCAATCTCGTGGTTGAGGAGGAATGTAGTGTTTCCACTCTCTTTATCTCCATTAATAATCGCCCAATTTATAGGTGCTGCACCGCGATATTCGGGGAGTAAAGATGCGTGCAGATTGAATGTTCCGAAGCGAGGCATTGCCCACACCACTTCGGGTAACATCCTAAAGGCAATCACTATGCCCAAGTCGGGTTCCAACTCACGCAGAGCCTCTAAAAACGCTTCATCACGCAACTTCTCAGGCTGAAGAATTGTCTGAATGCCCAACTCCTTTGCGGCGCGTTTTACATCGCTCTCTTGCAGTCGCATACCACGACCAGCGGGCTTGTCGGGCATTGTCACTACGCCAACAACATTATATCCACCCTCTACCAATGCCTTCAACGAAGGTACTGCAAATTCGGGTGTACCCATAAACACTATGCGAATATCTTTAGCCTCCATATTTTACCCCTTTACCATTTGCTTTTGCTGTTTCTTGGCTGCTCGTTCAGCCTTTTTAGTCTCCCTTTGCAGACGCTTTGCTGTGCGCCTTTCAGCTTGTCGCTCCTCTCGTTTAGCAATCCATTCTTGCCACTTCTCAGGTAGTTTTGATATCAACTTATCACGATAGTACTTGAAACGCCCTATATACCAATCAATATCGAGCAGAGCTGAGTCATTGTTTGCCTTGTGCGAGAGGTAAATCGCTAACGGCGTGAGAATTATTGCCGAAATCCACATACCGAGCAATGAACTCCAAGTACCCTCCTTCGCGAACTTTTCGCCCGAGATGGAGATGATGTAGTAGATTACGAAGAAGATTACCGAGATTACAATCGGCATTCCCAAGCCTCCCTTACGGATAATAGCTCCAAGAGGAGCCCCAATAAGGAAGAATATCAGAATTGAAATCGGCAAAGTTAATTTGCGATGCCACTCGTTCTTGCTGCGATATAGTTGATTGAGAGCCTCTTTCGATGTACTTTCGTCGAATGAGAACATATTTCGCGAAGAGCGTGCGTTGCGCAATGCCCTCTCGTAGATACGATCTTTGGTGCGGGTGTTTAGCTTACCTATTGAGTCGAGCAGAAATGCGTGATATATCTTGCTCGAACGGTCTACTTCAATCGTATCTGGGGGGGATACACCATCGGGATCGCTGGCAAAAATCTGCTCTCGCAGTAGCGGATTGTAAGCCGTTGCCGTAAGGTTATTTACCAACAAGTCGAGAGAGTCGATATTGTTCTGCAAATCGTCTATATCCATCGTCTGGCTGTTGTTACCAAACATATCCTCATCGCTGCGCTGGAAGTCGAATCCCGACATTGGAATCTTTCCATCTTGACGCTTGAATTTGTGGTGGCGCAACGAGCTTTTGGTATACCACTGATAGTTGCGAGTCTGCTCGTAAGTCTCTCCATTGAAGAGCGTTACGAGGAGATACTTCTTATCGTCCGACAAGCGTATATATCCCGAATCTGCTATCGTCGTTGTCATATCGCCGCTGCGTGAACGGTTGTCGTAGATGAGTACACCCGTCAGTAACTTTGTGGTCGGGTTTTGCTTCTCTACGCGGATGCTCATATCGTCAATGCCGTTAAAGAATAGTCCATCTTGGAACTCAAGGGCCTCGTTCTGCTGCTTGATATCGTAGAGTGTAGCAAACATCTTCTTGTTCGCCCATGGTACAAGGTCATTTACGATAAAGAATGAACCAAACGAGATGATGCCGATAACCCAAAATAGAGGCTTCATAATTCGCATAAGCGACATTCCTGCCGACTTCATTGCTAACAATTCGTAGTTCTCGCCAAGGTTTCCCATTGTCATAATTGTCGCCAACAGAATAGCCAGCGGCAAACCCATCGGAATCATATTGATGGTGGCGTACATAATGAGTTCGAGGATGACAAGTGGATCGAGTCCCTTACCAACCAACTCGTCAATATATCGCCATACGAAGTTCATCATCAGGATAAAGATGATGATAAAGAAGGTCAGCACAAGCGGACCAAGATATGATTTTAGAACAAGTTGATGAATCTTCTTCATTATTGTTTTTTAGGCTTTTGCAGCCCTTGCTTTAGTTCGTTTCAAATGTTTTACCCACAAAGATAACAATTTTATTGTTAAAAGTGCAATTGTGAGCATAAATATTATTGCTGGACCCGATGGAACCTCCGCGTGGTAACTTAGCGCAATGCCCGCAATGCTTGATGTTACAGCCAACGCTACCGATGTCGGGATAATCTTTTTGTACTCCTTGAAGATGCTATTTGCGGCAACAACGGGGATTGTCAATAGCGAGATAAGCAACACGATGCCCATTGTGCGTATTGATAGCACGATTGTGATCGCCGTAACGATAGCCATCGCGTAGGATATTGCCTTTACGGGAACGCCCGACGCACCAGCGAAGTTGCTGTCGAATGCGGCAAACATTATTGGTCGGTGCCATAGTATCGTGCCTATAATCAGCAATATAGAGAGTATGGCGAGTGCGATAATATCCCCATCTGTCACGGTGACGATACTGCCGAATAGGAAGTTGGCCATATCTCCCGATGTGTAGCCAGGTCGCATAGAGATAAAGAGCGCACCGATAGCCATGCCTATGCCCCACACCATACCTATTGCCGAGTCGGGACGAATTTTCGCACGAGAGTTGCTCCACTCGATGCCGAGAGCCGAGAGAATGGCAAAAATTGTAGCTCCGAGTATTGGATTAGCCCCAAAGTAGAAGGCGATGCCTAAACCGCCAAACGAGGCGTGAGTAATACCTCCGCAGAGAAAGACCATTCGTCGTGCCACGATGTATGTGCCTATAATTCCGCAAGTTATGCCCGAAAGGATGCAAGCAATCAGGGCATTCGATAGGTAACGATATTGCAGTATGTCGCTAATAAAATCCATTGTTTTCTCTAAATGTATGCGCAAATATAGTAAAAAAGTTGAGAGTTGAGAGTTGGGAGTTGCGAGTTTTTTTATATTTTTGCCCCAACAATGAGAAGAGTTAATTTCCATACACTTGGTTGCAAGTTGAATTTCTCGGAAAGTTCGACCTTGGCTCGCCAATTTGAGGCGGGCGGATTTGTGCGTGTCGGCACAAACGAAGATGCCGATATTGCGATTATAAACTCCTGCTCGGTAACGGCGCAGGCGGATAAAAAATGCCGCAATTTAATACGAAAAATTCATCGCCGCAATCCCGATACAATCATTGCTGTTACGGGTTGCTATGCGCAGTTGAAGCCGTACGAGATTGCAAAGATTGAAGGTGTGGATATTGTGTTGAGCAATAACGATAAAGGCGAAACATATAAACAAGTACTTCAGCTGACAGAACGGGGTAAAACAAAGGTCTTTTCGTGCGAAACAGACGAGATAACTTCGTTCTTCTCCGCCTTTTCAAGCGGCGACCGTACACGCGCCTTCCTGAAGGTGCAAGATGGTTGCGACTATTGCTGCTCTTACTGCACAATTCACAACGCTCGTGGGGCGAGTCGAAACACCCCAATTGCCGAGGCGGTAAAGCAGGCGGAGGAGATTGCTCGCGGAGGTCAAAAGGAGATTGTAATTACGGGTGTAAATACGGGCGATTTTGGTCGTACTACGGGCGAGAGTTTTCTCGATTTGTTGAGGGCATTAAACGATGTTGAGGGCATCGAACGATATCGAATTTCCTCTATCGAGCCGAATTTGCTAACTGATGAAATAATAGAGTTTTGTGCATCGTCACCTAAATTTCAACATCACTTCCATATTCCTATCCAGTGCGGCTCGAATAAGGTACTCGGTTTGATGCGTCGTCGCTACACGGTGGAGAAGTTCGAGGAGCGTATAAATGCAGTACGCAGGGTGATGCCCGATGCTTTTCTTGGCATAGATGTAATTACGGGCTTTCCAGGCGAGGGCGAAAAGGAGTTTGAGGAGTGTTACAACTTTCTCTCAAAGATAAACCCTTCATTCCTGCACATCTTCCCATTCTCCGAGCGAGAGAATACTCCTGCAGTGGACTTCCCCGACAAGGTGTCGCCTGAGGTTTCGATGGCGCGAGCAAAGCGCCTGGAGGAGTTGAGTAGTCGTTGTCACCACGCTTTTGCTAAGCGATATTTAGGCACTACGGCAGAGGTTCTTTTCGAGAGTACTATGCGTGGCGGAATGATGACAGGCTTTACAAGTAACTATCTGAAAGTCAAAGTGCCATACGATAAAAAGTATATCAATCAAATCGTCAAAGTGCGACTGCTCGAAGTCGAGCCTTCGACCGATGTTTTAGGCGAGATAATCTAAACGAAAAAGCATAAGAAAAGGTCGGCGTTTTGCCGACCTTTATTGTTTAGTTTGCTTTGGTGTATGTGGTTGAAGTTTTATAGTTTGTGAGCGTTAGAGTGTTCTTCTTTATCGAAACTGTGTATGCTGTTTCTTTTGATATGCTTGGGTAGTCGAATTGGGCGATTAGGTAGAGGACATCGTCAACTAGAATATAAGTGTAATTCAGGTAGGCTGAACTGACGATATTGCTATCTAATTCGCCTTCGGGAAAGTTGGGGTCTTCCGGGGTATTGTCGTATTTAGGCTCTTCCCAATTGTTGAGAGTAACTACCGTTTCGTACAAGCAAGATCCGTCTGCTTCAAAGGTAAAGCATTCGTATTTTGTCTTTTCACCATTGTCTATTACTTCGGTTGATTCCCATTTGCCGATAAGGTCGTTAGTTTCGATATCGTGCTTGCTGCACGATGTGATTGCTAATGCTATTACGCACAGCAAGATTGAATAGAAAAACTTTTTCATAGCAGGATAATTTTGTTTCACCACACAAAGTTACGAACTTTCTCAGAAAAAAAAACAATCGGGGAAAAATTTACGCTTCGCTCGCATTTTTTTTAATTTTTAATTAAAATACGCAAAATTTTACTATCTTTGTGAGTTAAATGCGACTAACAGAGGTAGTAAATTTTATTTTATCCAAATATGAAAGGAATTGGAAAGAGAGTTACGGTGGCGTTTTTGAGTATTGTTGCGCTATTGTCGGTATCGGGTGTTATTTCGCTCTTCGAGTTGAGCCATTTGAGTTATGATACAGATGCGATTCTCTCGGCAAGTGGTCGAGATATGGAGGTTGCAAAGGATTTGCTGCGTTCGGCTCACGACCATAGCCGCGCAATGATCGATGTGGTGATATTTGACAATGAGCAGGAGAAAGAGTCGTGCCGCCGAGCATTAAATGAGCTTGATTCGCATATTGCAACTGTGCGCGACAAGGCTACGGCAGCGGTGCTGGGCAGCCTTGATACTCTGTCGTTGTATAGTACCGAGTTGCGACAATTGACCGATAATTACAAATCAACAGAGACGATTGTTGTCGATTCGCTTACGGTAGAGGTAAGGCGTACGGATGGGCGCAAGTGGTATATCGATACTTATGAGCCGGCGTATAACCGTTTTGTAGAGCAGGTAAAGCGTTATATAACCCTTTCGCACGGACAGCTCGCTCCGCGTGCAGCACAACTCTCGAAAAATGCCTATCGTTCTGTAGCTCCAGTACTTATCTCGCTACTTGTGATGATTGCAATTGTGCTGATGCTCTACTATTTCATCTATGTATATGGCGTGAAGCCTATCTTGCGAATCAATCGCTCATTGTCGGATTATCTCTCTTTCAAACTGCCTTACAAGCCAAAGGCTGAGATGTTGGACGAGATAAAAGATATGAACGACAATATAGAGAATTTGATAAACATCTCGAAGTCGAACAAAAAAAACGAGAGTGATGCGATTTAGTGTTATTTTGAGATATATGGGTACTGTGATGCTCTGCCTTTCAGCCTTTATGGCGGTGTCGGCAGGTATCTCGCTTGTGTCTAACGATACGGGCTTCTACCCTCTATTGCTCTCGGCACTACTGACGCTGTTGTTGGGCGCTTTTCCAATGATTTTCGTCTCGAGGGCTGATAATATCACCACGAAGGAGGGATTTATGATTGTGGTAGGCTCTTGGATTTTGTCGTGTGTGGTAGGAATGTTCCCATACCTGATTTGGGGTGGAGAGTTCTCGTTGGTGAATGCTTGGTTTGAGAGTGTGTCAGGCTTTACGACTACGGGAGCTTCAATTCTTACCGATATTGAGGCTCTGCCGCAAGGTCTGCTCTTTTGGCGCATGTCAACATGTTGGATTGGTGGCGCAGGAGTGGTAATGTTTGCCCTATTGATTTTGCCATCGCTCGGAACAAATAAGATGGCGTTGTCGGGTATCGAACTTTCGTCACTTGCGAAAGACAACTATCGCTACCGTACGCAGATAGTTGTCCGTATTCTGTTGGCGGTATATATTGGTCTGACGCTCGTAACTACCCTATTGTTGAAGATTTCGGGTATGCGATGGTTTGATGCGCTCAGTCACGCTATGTCGGCGTGTGCTACGGGAGGTTTCTCCACCAAAAATGCAAGTGTTGGTTTCTATGACAGCCCATTGATTGAGTGGATATTGATTGTGGCTATGTTCCTTTCGAGTTTGCACTTCGGACTTATCTTCTCGACCTTTACCCGAAGGGCGAACAATATATTCCGTTCGGAGGTGGTGCGCGTATATCTGGGAATTATTGTAGCGGCAACGCTCTGCATTGGGGCAAGTCTATATTTTGCGGGTATATATCCGAGCATATTGACCTCGCTGCGACAGTCGGTATTTCAGGTTGTTTCGCTCATCTCGACAACGGGTTTTGCAACTGCAAATACCAACCTTTGGACTCCGTTTGCGATTGTTATATTGATGCTTGTGTCAATAATTTGCGGTTGTGCAGGCTCAACTGCGGGAGGTGTTAAGGTTGATAGAGTTCTGCTCTATGGCAAGGTGTTGAAGGCTCGTCTGCAAGGACAGCAGCACCCTAACGCCATTATCCGTATCCGTCTTGACGGCATCGTGCAGGAGGAGCGACAGGTGAATGCTGTAACACTCTTCCTCACGACATATTTCGTGCTGATTTTGGTGGCGACATTGACAAGTACGCTCTTTGGATTGGATTTGCTTACGGCATTCTCCTCTACGGTTGCATTTATCGGTAATGTAGGACCGGGATTTGGCGATACCGGTTCGTTTGATAACTACGCCGAATTACCATCTATATTGAAGATTCAAGGCTCGATACTTATGTTGATGGGCCGTCTTGAGATATTCGGTTTTATTCAGTTCTTATTTATCAGGATGTGGCGATGAAACGAACGATTATAATAGTAGCGCAGCTGCTGTGTGTGTTGGCGGTGCAGGCGCAAACGGTAAAGGATTTGGAACGAGTGGGGCGTAAGCGCGATTCGGTGATGTTTGTATTGGCGGAGCATCGTACAACCTACTCTGAGAGGGCTTCGGAACGCGAAAGACTGACTCCGATTATCATCTCGTTGGAGAGTGAGGTTAATCGTTTGCAGGCGGAGTATCAGAGATTGGTTGATGCTGTAGCTCAGGCTGATGCAAAGAGTGCATCCACGCAGTATGAGAATGCGAAAAATGCCCCTAAAAATGGTCAGGGGGGAGAGGTGGTAATCGATCCGAAGAGTGTATATGTACCAGATAAATCGAAGATGAAACGCGATTTGGTGGCGAATGATTACTTTGCACAGCGACTCTCTCCGAATGATTATAAGAGTCTGCGCGAAACCAAGCAGCGAGAGCTGGGTGTCCATAAAGCGGTGACGAAATATATCTCGCAATATGGAGAGTTGCTCGCTCTGCACAGACGCTATATGGAGGTTGATACACAGGCAAAGGCTGATAGTATAGCGGTGTTGTTTGCGACAAAGAGCAAGCAGTTGTCTGCGCTCGATGCTGAAATTGTATCGAAATGGTCAGCACTCTACTACAACAAGATGTACACCTACGACCTCTTGATGGAGCGAGGAGGCAATACGGCAATGCTTGACTTTTCGGCGACAGCCTCAGCGCGAGCCGATCGAGAGATAAACGAGAATAGCGACATCTACCAATCGGATGCACTTGTTGAGTACTTTGCTCGAAAGAGGGTGCTTACCGAGTATGAGTTGAAGATAGCATCGGTATTATCATTGACCACTTCGCGCGATTCGTTGAATGTGGTGATGTCGAAGTTGAAGAATCGCGATTATCGCCTATCGAAATTGTCGTTACAGCGTCGTAACTTCATAAACTACGAGAGTGTTACGGTCAAGAAGCCGACAATCTACACATCGAAGAACCCTGTGCCAGAGGTTAAGGTTTACGACTATGGTGTCATATACCGTATTCGTTTAGGTGTTTTCTCAAGGCGTCCCGACATCTCGGCAATGCGCGGAGTTGTACCTCTCTTCTGCACCAAAGCCTATCACAAAGGGCTATATGCCTACTATGTGGGAGGTTTCCGCACGGAGCAGGAGGCAAAAGATTGTGTCGTATATCTAAAGAAATTGGGTTTCAAAGATCCTATAATTTCGGTGTGGGTGGATGGTGAGTACTACCCTACTATTGATGATATGCGTCGTGCGCAAAGCCTCTACAATATTGAGATTTCGGGTGTGCCGACACTCTCCGATGAGGTAAAAGCACGAATACTCTCACACAAGAGCGATTGCACGATATCTCGTATAGGCTCAACCTTTGTGGTTGGTACATTCGATGGAAAATCAATAGCAGATGCCGTTGCAACCGATTTGGCTGCATTGAGTGCTGAAATGGTGGTTAAAGTGATTAAAAAACCTTAAAAACTTGATACAATGAATCTATTTTACATTATTCTACTCTTGTTGCTCGGCGCACTGTTTCTGATGGCAGAGCTTGTGCTTTTGCCAGGTGTGACAATCGGGACAATTCTCGCACTTGCTTGCTATGCAGGTGCAATCTATCTCGGTTTTACCTTCTATGGCACAACTGCAGGAGTTGTCGTTATCGCTACGGTTGCGGTGCTGTCGCTTTTGACTGTGATTTTTTCGCTTCGTGCAAAGACATGGCAACGATTCTCGCTCAAGAAAAATATCGACTCGGCGCAGAGTGAGCTGCCTGAAAATGAGGTGAAAGTTGGCGATAGAGGTGTTGCTATATCTCGTATTGCTCCTATGGGCAAGGTTGAGATAGCAGGTAAATATTATGAGGCAAAGTCTGTAGATGTCCTTATCGATCAGCGTGAGCAGGTTGAGGTTGTAGGCTTTGAAAACAACTCTATTGTAGTTCGTAAGGCGCAAAATATATAAACTGAAAAAATAAAGAGTTATGAAGAGAATGCTTATTTTGGTGTTGGTTGCGATTATCCTGCCATTTACGGTTTCGGCAGAGAATGATCCAAAGGCTAACGAAAAGGCTCAAGTGGTGGCGGGAAATGCCCGATTTACGGTGCTTACCCCGCAGATGATTCGTATGGAGTGGAGCGAGGATGGAAAGTTCGAGGATCGAGCTACGCTCACTTTTGTTAATCGTAAATTGGATGTGCCGCAGTTTAAGGTGCGTCAGACTCGTTCGAAGGTGACTATTACCACCTCGAATGTAACTTTGACCTATATCAAGGGTACAAAATTCTCTGCCGAGAACTTGAAGGCGGAGATTTTGGTTGCAGGCAAGAAGGTTGTTTGGCACTATGGCGATAAGGATACTCAAAACCTTATGGGAACTACCCGTACGCTCGACGGCTACTACGGATTCGATACTCCGAAGAACAGAAAGAGTCGTAGCCTTATGGAGCATGGATTGCTCTCACGCGCTGGATGGACGGTAGTGGATGACTCGAAGCGTCATCTGTTTGTTCCCGTTGATTCGCATTGGAAGCAGTGGGTTGAGTGCCGTCCAGAGGGCGATAGACTCGATTTGTACCTCTTTGCTTACGGACACGAGTATACGAAGGCTCTGAAGGATTATACTCGCGTAGCGGGCAATATTCCATTGCCTCCAAAGTATGTGTTTGGCTATTGGTGGAGCCGCTATTGGCAATATTCGGATAATGAGTTGCGCGACTTGGTTGAAACTATGCGCTCGTTGGATATTCCACTCGATGTTCTCATTGTCGATATGGATTGGCACGAGACATGGGGTTTGTCGCGTAAGAATCCGAAGCGCGACGAGTATGGTCAGCGAGTAGGCTGGACAGGCTATACTTGGAAGAAGCAGTTGTTTCCTTCGCCTGAGAACTTCCTTGAGTGGTGTCATAAACAGAACTTGAAAACTTCGCTTAACCTCCACCCTGCATCGGGTATTCAGCCGTATG
>SUZQ01000027.1 GCA_015059875.1 Rikenellaceae bacterium
TCATCTTCGATACAAGCTCCGCAGCTCGGCGCTTCGCCTCTTCGGTAATCTGTTGTGCTGAAATGGTTGCCACGACAAGCAACGCAAATAGAATAGTGAAGAACCTTTTCATAAGTTATTAGTTTGTTGGTTTATAATTTAGTTGCAAATTTATCTGTCACTGCTGCACACGCGGCATCGCCCGTGATGTTTAACACCGTGCGCACCATATCGAAAATGCGGTCGAGAGCATACAACAACGGCAACCCCTCAATCGGAATACCCGCTGCTGCAAGCACCGCTACCACCATCAAAGTAGGACCCGGAACACCCGCCTGACCGACACTTCCGAGCGATGCAGTAACGGTAATAGCAACATACTGAGCCACACCGAGTTCTATGCCGTAGAACTGCGCGAAGAATATCGCTACAAGGGTGTAATAGATGGCGTTACCAGTCATATTTATCGTTGCTCCGAGTGGCACAACAAAACCCGAAACCTGCTTCGAGATACCCATCTTATCGCACGCACCCATCGTCACGGGGAGCGTCGCCATCGACGAGGCGGTCGAGAAGGCGACAATCTGCGGACGCATCATCTCGCGGAAGAATGTTCGGATGCCCACCTTCGAGAGGAAAATCACCGTCAGCGGATAGACAATCAACCCCATAACCAAGACCGCCAAGAGATCCACCCACACAAGGTTTACAACCTTCACGAGGATGTCGAAACCGAAAGTTCCCATCGCCTCAGCCATCAATCCGAAAACGCCCAACGGAGCGACTAACATAACCTTGCCGATGCACCAAATCAGGGCTTCGAGCAGATAGTTCAAACCATTGACCACCTTCGTGCGTTTCTGCTCCTCGATAGCGGCAATTCCGAAGCCGAGGAAGAGTCCGAAAACTATGATTTGCAGAATGTTACCTTCGGCAAATGCCTGAATCGGATTTGTCGGAATCATCCCTATTACGGTATCCCAAAACGAGAGTTCGGTAGCGGCAGCTTGCTCGGTTGAGGCGTGCGCCATAATCGATGCAACGCCCTCGGCACTCAATCCAGCACCAGGCTTGAACAGTTCGCCCGCAGTGATGGCGATAGCGACCGAGAGAATGGTTGTCAGCAGGATGTAGGCGATACTCACAACGCCGATTTTGCCTGCCGAACGGCTACTTCCGAGCGACGCAGCACCCGAAATAATTGACACGGCAACGAGTGGCACGACGAGCATCTTGATAAGTTGAATAAAGAGCGAACCAAGCGGAGCAAACAACACAGCCCTCTCGCCCATCACCAAACCGACACCCACTCCTGCGACCATCGCCACAAGAATCCAAAGTCCCAAATTTTTCAGTAGTTTCTTCATCATTTGACAAAGATACACAAATAAATGGGAAAAATATGCGCAACTCGCCAAAAAAGAGTAACTTTGCATAGTCCATTGCGATATTCAAACAAAGAAAAACAAAGAAAAACAAAGAAAAACAAAAAATAGCAAGCTATATGAAGAGATTTTTACTTTTGGCAATTACGACCATTGTGATGGTCGGTTGTAGCAATTTTGCTGAACAAGACGCATTGCCAAGCAAGGTTGTGGGCACTCCCGACACCATCTACGCCACATTCGACAAGGCGGAGGCAGACTCGCGCACCTATGTCGAGCAGGGAAAGTATCTGCGCTGGAACGAGGGCGATGAGATTTCGTTCTTCCCCGTAACCTACAATATGCAGTATCGCTTCAAGGGCAAGACGGGCGACAATAACGGAGCTTTCGAGAAGATTACCACCGACCTTGTTACGGGTAACGAGCTGAAAAACAACTACGCCGTATACCCTTATAAGGCATCCACCGCGATGTCCGACGAGGGTATTATCTCGTTTGAGTTGCCTGCGGTGCAGCACTATGCCGAGAACTCTTTTGGCGTGGGCGCAAACACAATGGTGGCAATCACAAGCGGAAAGGATGATAATATTTTGCGCTTTAAGAACTGCGGTGGATATCTCAAATTGCAACTCTATGGCGACGCTACCGTGAAGAGTATCGAGCTGAAGGGCAACAATGGCGAGAAGATTGCGGGCGCATCGACAATTACGGCGGTGTATGGCGGCGAGCCAAGCGTAGCGATGGCAGATAGTGCAACCACCTCTATAATACTCGATTGCGGCGATGGTGTAGCACTTGGCGCAACAGCTGATGCAGCTACTGCATTTTGGTTTGTAGTGCCACCGACCACCTTCGAGAATGGCTTTACCGTAACGGTTACCAACACCGAGGGCGCAATCTTCGAGAAATCGACCTCCAACACAACCACCATTGACCGCAATACCATTCAGCCAATGGCAGAGGTGGAGGTAAAGTGCTCTCCCGTAGGTCCAGCAAATAACGAGATTTGGTACACCTCGTCCAGCGGCGAGATTGTAACGCCATATAGCGGATATAATAATAACAATGCCACTGCACTTCAAACTTTCGGAGCAAATATCGTATCGAATACATACAAGAATGGTATGGGTGTTATTACCTTTGATGCGCCAGTTACTTCGATTGGAGATTGGGCATTCTCTTATTGCGAATCGCTGACAAGTGTTACAATCCCTAATAGCGTTACTTCGATTGAAAGATATGCATTCGATTGTTGCACCTCGCTGACAAGTGTTGCTATTCCAAATAGCGTTACTTTGATTGGAGATTATGCATTCGATTGTTGCACCTCGCTGACAAGTATCACTATTCCAGATAGTATTACTTCGATTGGCGCGGGGGCATTCAGGCGTTGCACTTCGCTGACAAGTATTACTATTCCTGATAGCGTTACTTCGATTGGAGAGGATCCATTCATCTGGTGCTCCTCGCTGGAAGCATTTTATGGTAAATTTGCATCATCGGATAATAGATGTCTAATAGTTAATGAAGTGTTGAATTCATTTGCTATTGGTTGTGGTGCAACGGAGTATACAATTCCAAATAGCGTTACTTCGATTGGAAGTTCTGCATTCTCTGGTTGCACCTCGCTGACAAGTGTGACTATTCCTGATAGCGTTACTTCGATTAGAGATTATGCATTCTATGGTTGCCGCTCGCTGACAAGTATCACTATTCCTGATAGCGTTACTTCGATTGGATGGGGAGCATTCGAAGATTGCACCTCGCTGAAAGAGGTATATTGTAAGCCGACTACACCACCAACGGGAGGTTGCTATATGTTCTCGTATTATAATAGCGGATATAAGACTATCGGTTGTAAGATTTATGTACCAACAGAATCGGTAGAGGCATATAAGACAGCTGAGTATTGGAGCGACTATGCGTCGTATATTGTTGGCTACGACTTTTAGGGTTTGATGGCAACGAATGGCATGCGGGCTTGCGCCCTGAATGGCATAGAATGACAATCGCAGTCATAGATTGCTGAATGGCAAACGCGAGAAACTTTTTGCAGGATTTTGCCATTAAATGCCATTCAGCGAACAGAGTGAGCGACTGCCATTAAGTGAGCCGCAGCGAACGAATGCCATTAAATGCCATTAGTCCCATCCCTCCTTCTCGCAGGTATCGAAAACGATACCCCAACCGATAGAGGGCAAAAAATAGGGGCAACAGTAACCCTATTGCCCCTAATGCCCTGCATCCCTATAAGCGCAAGCCTATCTTACAGCTCCGTCTTCCACAAGCCGTGGAGGTTGCAGTATTCGTAAACTGCAACAGGTTTGCTGTCGCAGACGCAGACAACCGCCTCGGGTTTGTCGGTCAGATCGATGCGGATACCGCCCTTCTCGGTCTCAACATAGATAAAGGCGATATGGTGCTCTGGCAACATCGGGTGAGCCACGCTGCCAACCTCAACCTTGATGTGGCAATCGTCCACGCGAGTCACAACGGGAACATGCTTCTCGTTGCTTGCATCAACCGTATTTGGTACCAACTCCTGCATCTTCTCGCCGCAGCAAACCACAGGAACCTTAGAATCAACAACCTTCTGAATAACATTGCCACATGTGGCACATTTATAAAACTTCGTAGCCATAACTTTTCAAATTAAGTGTTAAAAATTACCTATAATTATCAATTATCCATTAAATTTAGAACGCCCAAATCCAAGGAACTATCGAGAGCAGTGACAGCACAGCCAAAACCATATAGAGCGTTGTGCGCCAAGCGGTGCTTGGGATATGCCTCTTGAAGAAGCCATCGATAGCGGCCCAATGGAACACAATGTGCAGCACAAGCAACAAAAGCAGCACCACACCTGCCCACAAGTGAATCTTGCCCCACATTCGACGGCTGCCGCCAACGATAAACGACGCCATCTCGCGCACCCACTCCTCGTGGGCCATACGACGCAATGGTGCGATAACCTTGATTACGATACCGCTAATGCTCGTAACCGCCATTGCAATAAACATTGCGAGGTCGATAATAATGTTTGTCTTGAGTGATACCTTCATAACTCTCGTCTTTTCTGTTATTGCAAAGATAATGTATTTTTCGGGTTTTCGCAAATCAAAAATTCCTATTTCAATATCAGCAAATCCTATAAGAATTTCATATAAATGGGTGCTAACTTTTTGGAAAAAAGGATTAAAAGCACTACTTTTGTGGTAATAGTTTAGAATTTAGGCGAAAAATCGAATAGAACAGAGGTGGATATCGTCATTACATATGTAGATGGGTTGGACCCAGTGTGGCAGAGCGATTACGAGCAATATACCAATAAACCCGTAGTCGAGAAACGCTTTCGTGATTGGGGCACACTGCGCTATCTCTTTCGCGGAATAGCCGAGAATATGCCCTTTATCCGCAAGGTGCATCTTGTAGTGTCGCACGAGAGCCAAGTTCCCGAATGGGTAAACCGCAAGGAGGTAAATGTGGTCTTGCACAAGGATATTATCCCTGCCGAGTATCTGCCTACATTCAACTGCAACCCTATCGAGATGCATCTGCATCGCATCGAGGGGCTCGACGAGGAGTATCTCTACTTCAACGACGATGTCTTTCCGATGAAGCCTTGCGAGGCTACCGACTTCTTCAAGGATGGTTACTGCTTTCTCGGAATGTCGCACCACCTCATCGTGTGGGATATGTTCAAGAGGATTTGTCGCAACTCAGACCGCCTCGCCCGCAAAGCGTTGGGGCTGAAGCCGAGTCTTATCTTCCTCCGTCCGCAGCACACCTGCACACCAATGTTCCGCAGCGAGTGCGAGGAGCTATACGCAAAGGTTAAAGAGGAGATTGCAAAGACCTCGATGTCGAAAGTGCGCAATGGCGACAATCTCAATCAATACCTCTTCCTCGATTATATGTACCTGAAAGGGCGACTCATAAACAAGCGCCTCTCGAAAAAGCACTTCTCGGTGGGGGTTGTATCGGCGAAAAAGCTACATCAATTCATCACCCAACCATCGCACAAGTTGGTCTGCATAAACGATGTTCAACTCTCCGAAGAGCGTTACAACGAACTTCGTCAGGCTCAGTTAAACGCTTTCGAGGAGCGTTTCCCGCAAAAATCGAAATTCGAGAATGACTAATCGCTATAAAATATCGCTAATTGCACCAATATACGGCGTGGAGCCATATATCCGCCAATTTGCCGAGAGTGCATTGGGACAAACCTACGAGGATATTCAGTTTGTCTTTGTGAATGACGGCACGAAGGACAACTCTATGGCGGTTCTCGATGCGCTTATCGAGGAGCGATTCGCCCACCTGCGCCCACGCATAACAATCATAAATAAGGAGAATGGCGGTCTGCCTTCGGCACGAAAAAGCGGATTAGAGGCAGCCGAGGGGGAGTATATACTCTTTGCCGACTCGGACGATTGGCTCGAACTCGATGCCGTAGAGAGGGTGATGGCTCTTGCCGAGCGCACCGATGCCGATATTCTCTACTTCGACCTCGTGAAGGAGTATGGCGGAGGCAAGCAGAGCGTAAAGCACGAACGCACCTACACCGCCGAAAACCGCTTGCGATGGATAGAGAATATGTTTAACTATCGCTCGTTCGGCTACACCGTAACAAAGTGTTTCCGTCGTAAACTCTATACCGAAAACAGAATCGTCTTTCCGAAGTTGGGTATGCACGAAGATATCTGCCTGATGGCGCAGATAATCTTCTACGCCCAATCCATTGCGCAACTTCCTGAGCCGTTGTACCACTACCGCAAGGATAACCCTGCGGCGATGTGTTCGCAAAAGCGCAGTGTGCGCCATATCGCCTCCTCACGCAATATGATGGGGGTTGTCGAGGCGTTCAAAGACAACCTCAAAGGCTCACCGATGGAGTTTGTGGCAGATGGCGTGGTATTGCGTGCTGGTTGGCACTCGATGATTCACGACTGCAACCTCTTTGAGGAGTTTCCTTGGTTGGCGGAGGCTATAAAAAGAGCAAAGGTGAGCGTAAACTACCGCACACCTCTGCTATTCCAACTCTTTGTGAAGGCGTACAACCGACTGCGCCGATAGCCTTGTTATAGGATAAATCTCTCGATATACCACCTTATCAACCGCGCTTTCAGAGGAAGGTGCGCCCCTTTTGGTATCAAATTCAACTTGCGACACCACTCCAACGCCTCGTCGCGCTGCTCTGTGGTTTTGGCTTTGCTCAACATGTGGCGCAACTTGCGCAGGAAGGAGTCTGCCGAAGCCGAAGCCACCAACGACATCTCCTCCGCAGCATACAACCCCGAATTGTTGATAAACTCAAGACGGCATAGATTGGCAAAGGCAAAATCGCGATAGTGTTTCCAACTGAACGAACGGCTTATGCTGCCATCACGACAGTAGTAGCGATAGTAGGATTTGTTTACAACAGCACCCTTTCCACACGCCGCCGTAAAGAGAAATGTCGATGCTCTATCCTCGTAGAAGATGTTTTCAGGGAATGAAAGTTGCTCGAACAGAGTTCGCTTGAAGAGGTGCGAGCAAACATAAGCGGGGCTTATGTCGGTGAGATTGAGCGTGGTCATCTCCTTTGCCGAAACAATTTTGATTGAGCCATCGTTGTTGTAGGGATATTTGTCGGCGCGATTGTCGTAGACCTTGTGCAACGAGAAGCAAACCAGCCCCAAATCGTGCTGTACGGCGAGGTTGTAGTTCTCCTCGCACAGAGTCGGCAGCACCGTGTCGTCGCTATCCACAAAGGCGATATATTCGCCCGTAGCGACCTTTACGCCCTCGTTTCGGGCGGTCGAAAGGTCGGCCTTATCAATGCTCAACACCTTGATTCTGCTCTCCGCAGCGGCAAGACTATGGCACAACGCCAACGAGTCATCCGTCGAGCAATTCTCCACGAGGACAATCTCAATATCGGAGAGCGTCTGCGCCGTGAGCGAATCCACACACGCTTGCAGATACTTTTCGGTGTTATGCACCGGAACAATAACGGAGACCTTCGGCATAACTTTATAGGGTTAATTTTTCGGTTTTGGCACGAGTGTAGGCTATCAAATCGGTGGGCGAGAGGCGCAGCTGCAAACCTCGCTGACCGGCACTGATGTAGATGTAGTCGAACTCCAAGCACGACTCGTCGATAAAGGTCGGGAATGGTTTTTTCATCCCTATCGGGGTGCATCCGCCACGAATATAACCCGTTGTAGGCAATAGCTCCTTCATCGGAATAAGGTCGCACTTCTTGTTACCCGAAACCTTTGCCGCCAACTTCAAATCGACCTCCTTGTCGCCCTGAATAACGCAGACAAAGTGCCCCGTGCGGTCGCCCTTCAGCACCAAAGTCTTGTAGACGCGCTCGATTGGCTCGCCGAGCGACTCCGCCACATGGGTTGCCGCCAAATCGTTCTCGTCCACCTCATAGGGTATCAGTTCGTAGGCAATCTTCGCCTTGTCGAGCAGGCGTGCCGCATTTGTCTTATTAATACTCTGTTTCGCCATATCTTGAAAAGTTGCACAAAGTTACTAAAATTTGGCGTTTTCGTATAAAAAACATAACTTTGTGTTGATAAATCACAAAACTTTAGATAAAAATGAAAAAACTACTACTCCTTCTTGTACTTTCACTCTTTACATCAGCAACAATGGCTCAAAATGGCGATTCGGTGCGCCTTGTTACAGCCAAACGCCACGAATTGAATCTCCCAAAGGGGGCAAGTGGCTACACGGTAGAGAGGGTAAATCTCTTCAACTCGGTGCAGACAATCTCGGTTATCAAATACTCGCCCAAGCGACTTCAAACCTCAATCGTTCAGCCCGAAAAACTCACACGGCTCTCGGTAACATCCAAGGCTCACAACGCCGATTTTAGTGTTAATGCGGGCTATTGGGATGTGCGAATCTCGCAACCTTCGACCTTCCTCAAGCTCGACGGCAAGCAGCTTGCCGTAACAGCCGACTTCGAGAAGGAGCGCGTGGATGGCGTAGTTTGCCTCGCCAAGAAGAGGGTAATTGTTGATTACTGCAAGGCCGGCGAGGAGGCTCCTTACGCAGCCAAGTACGACAATATTCTCGCTTCGGGCCCTGTGCTTATCGACGAGGGCAAGAGCGTAGACCACACCGCCTACACCAAGAGTATGGTTGAGGCGAAGCACGGCAAGGATATCGGCGCGTACTACACCTATATTCGTCGCCACCCTCGCACCGCAATCGGTACGGACAAGAAGGGCAATGTCTATCTTGTGGTTGTGGATGGTCGCTCGAAGGGCAATGCCGCAGGTGTAACTATTGCCGAATTGACCGAGATTTGCGAGTGGCTCGGAATGCGCGATGCCATAAACCTCGACGGCGGAAGCTCCTCGACAATGTGGGGAGAGAAGGATGGTGTTATCAACTACCCTTGTCGCAACAAGAAGTTCGACCACGCAGGCGAGCGTAAAGTGTCGAGCTGTGTGCTTGTAAAGAGCAAGAAAAAGTAAACATCCGATTTCACGATGAAACGCACAATAATTCTCCTTGTTGCCCTGCTCGTAGCGGGGGCAACCATAGCACAAGATGCCGACTCGGTGGCATTTGCTAACGCCAAGCGTCATCCTTTGCGATTCAAGGATGCGGAGGGCTACACCATTTCGGCAAATATCTTCGGAGTGCCACAAACCATCTCCATTATCAAATTCTCGCCCAAGAAGTTTACGATTAAGCCTATTCAACCCTACTCGGTAACCACCGTGGGCGAGGTTTGCGAGGAGCAGAAGGCGGATTTCGGAATCAACGCCTGCTATTGGGCGGTAAGCACGGGTGTACCAACAACTTTCGTTAAGACCGATGGAAAGGTTATGTCTGGAACTCACCCCGCAGCCCTTCCGCGCGTGAATGGTTTGCTCCTGATGCACAAAAACCGTATCGAGGTTGTCCGCTCCTACGACAGACCAGAGTACCCCGAAATCGCAGATAAGTGCGACAATATTATCGCCTGCGGGCCCGTTTTGCTCGATGATGGCAAGGTGGTAGATTATGGCTATATCCTCGACTCGGAGGAGATAAAGAACAAGCGTCAGCGTCCATTCTTCCTGCGTCGTCATCCGCGCAGTGCTATCGGCTGCAATGCCGAGGGCGATGTATTCTTGATGGTTGTGGATGGTCGTTTCCCCGACAAGGCGGAGGGAGCTTCGATTATCGAGCTGGCAAAGCTCTGCAAATGGCTCGGAATGGTCGAGGCGATGAATCTCGATGGTGGCGGCTCATCAACACTGTGGAGCAAGGCGTATGGCGTAGTGAGCCACCCTTCTGACAATCGCACCTTCGACCACGAAGGCTCGCGCGAGGTGTCGAGTACGCTTATCGTAAAGGCAAAGAAGCAGAAGAGGTAGCGGAGGATTGCCTCGCAAAACCGCAAAAGATAAGAGTTGCAGTATTGTGCTGCAACTCTTTTTTGTTCGAGCCGTCTCTATTCGACCTGTGCCGTTGTTACCACTATTGAGCGTTTCTGACTCGAATATCTGGCTCCTGCCTGAACATCGATATAATATGAGGTGTTTGGTTGCAGGTTCTTTATCTCGAAGGTTACGGTTATAGGTTTCTCGAAAGACTCGCCTTTGTCATGCCAAACAGATATAAGTGAAGCCATATATAACTCAAATTCGCAATCGCACGCATCTCCCCTACATATATGATAAGATAACTGCTCGGTGTTTGCTATCTCTGCTGCAAGGGTAATTGCATTTGCCGTGTTCGACACAACCGATAGATTTAAGAACTCTACATCTGGTATTTTTGGCTCTGGGGCTTTTGTTCTAAAAGTTATACTTTGAGTCGCCTCCGAAAAATCATTCTTGACAGCCACCTGCAACACATATTCTGTGTCGGGAGTGAGTTTGTCGATCATTTGATTATATGTCTTTGGGTTCTCGAATCCGCCTCCCCATTCCATACCATATTCTTGCATATTCTCGTGCCAACTCTTTTCAAAGACCTCCTCAACACTCTGCTTAACATACTCCGCAGCGGGCGTACAAGTGAAAGCGAGCATATCGGCATTCTCCACAACAACCGAGAAGTGAGCGATCTCCTCGTACAATCGAGTAGCTTTCAGGCCGTCAAGAGTAGCTGCACCCCTCTCTACAATATCCATCTCGGAGACCATTGTTGATACACGATTGGGCGAGCCCGACTCCTTCAAATCTTCGTAGGTCATCTTGAAAGTTGCTTTGCCGAGATAGTCTCCGACATCTATCTTCCAATGGTAACCGTAATAGCCCGGCTCCCAAAGACCGGGAGGCTGCTCTTTCAGCTGAAATGAGAGTTCCTGCAACACATTGTTATCGCTATCCGTAATAACAATCTCTGCCGTAGTGGCAAAATCGCACCAATACATAACACCCATACTCTCGCCATTATAGACCGTCATATCGCAACCGGAATAGAACTGTATGGTATTTTGCAATGGGCCTATATTTGACTCTCCACCGTTATTCTCACACGAAGAAGCTGTACCGAGAGCTATCATCGCTAAAAGTGTGTAAACTAACTTTTTCATAGTTGTTATTTTAGTGGGTTTAACTGTCAGAAACAAAAAAGGTGTTGCGGTATAAGTACTCCGCAACCCCTTAACATCTTATTTCGGATTTAGAAGTGCTTAACCTCCTCGCCCAAAACAGCTGAGAGAAGATTGTTTGCAGCCGACGAAGCTCCGATACGGAACAGGTCGGTTGTGAGCCACTCCTCGCCCAAAATCTCCTCGACGATGGTGTAGTACAACGCCGCATCCTCAGGTGTGCGGACTCCGCCCGCAGCCTTGAATCCCACCTTGACGCCCGTCTTTTCGTGGAAGAGCTTGATGGCACGACACATCACAACAGCCGCCTCAGGCGTTGCTGCAACATCAATCTTACCCGTAGAGGTCTTGATGAAGTCCGTTCCGGCCAACATCGCCAACAACGAAGCGTTGTGAATCAGCTCTGGCGTTTTCAATGCTCCCGTTTCGAGGATAACCTTCAAGATGACATCCTCGCCCATCTCCTGACGGATGACCTCAACCTCGGCAGCCGCCTCGTCGTAGTTGCCCTCCAAGACCTTGCCGACATTCATCACGATATCCACCTCGTCAGCTCCGTTCTCGATAGCCATAGCCACCTCCAACATCTTCACTTCGAGGAAGGTCTGCGATGCAGGGAAGCCTGCCGCCACGCTTGTAATGCGCATTGGCGAGCCATCGACAGCCAAGCCCACAGTCTCCACAAATGATGGGTAGACGCAAATCGAAGCCACATTTGCCAAGTCGGGATACTTCACATAAAAATCAACCGCCCTCTTTGCAAATGCCGACACCGACTCCACCGAATCGTTGCAGGTGAGCGTTGTCAAGTCCACCGCCGACAATGCAAAGGCGTAGACCTCCTTGCGGCAGTTGCGAGCCGACAGCTCCTTAATGCGGGCAACCTCCGCTGCAACCTCCGCCTCTGTCAATGCCGGTGCAAAGTCTGTTAATCTGTTCTCATACTCCATAATTCATCTATTATTATGCGAAAGAAAAATCAGTTTTCCGTTCTCCGCTTTCCGTTTTCCGTTTATTTTATTCCTCGAACATTCTTCTCCCAAGCCCAAGCCGAGCGCAAGGTCTCGTCGAGTGGTCGCTCCGCCTTCCAGCCAAGCTCCTCGTTGGCAAGCGAGGTATCTGCCCAGATTGCCACAACATCGCCCGGACGACGCGGTGCAACCTTGTAGTTGAGCTTCAACTCGTTCACCTTCTCGAACGAATTTACCAACTCCAACACCGATACTGCACGACCTGTGCCAACATTGAAAATTTCGTAACGCTCCTTGTTCTTGCCGTCAATCATTCGCTTGATAGCCGCCACATGCGCCTTTGCCAAATCGACAATGTCGATATAGTCGCGCAAGCACGAACCATCTGGAGTATCGTAGTCGTCGCCAAACACCGACAAGCACTCACGAACACCCGCTGCGGTCTGCGTAATAAATGGAACGAGGTTCTGCGGTACACCGCGTGGAAGCTCGCCAATAAGTGCCGACGGATGCGCACCGATTGGGTTGAAGTAGCGCAAAGCGATACCCTTCAAATCGCCATAAGCGGCAACCGAATCGCGCAAGATATCCTCACACATCTGCTTGGTGTTGCCGTACGACGAAGTTGCAGGCTTACGCGGAGTCTGCTCCGTTACAGGCAACTCGTCAGCCTCGCCATATACGGTAGCCGACGACGAAAATACAATGTTGTGACGATCATACTCGCGCATCAGGTCGATTATGTTCATAAACGAGAGGAGGTTGTTGCGGTAGTACTTCATAGGGTCTGCCACCGACTCGCCCACAGCCTTGAATGCTGCAAAGTGAATCACCGAGTCAAACTCATACTTCTCGAACACCTCGCGGAAAGCCTCCTTGTCGCAGCAATCAACATTTATGAACGGCACATCCACGCCTGTAATCTTGCGAACACCCTCCACGCCCGACATATCGGAGTTAGAGAGGTTGTCGGCAACAACAACGCTCAAGCCTGCGTTGATAAGCTCCACTGCGGTGTGCGAGCCGATATATCCAGCTCCACCCGATACCAAAACTGTTTTCTGTTTCATTATTGTAGTTATTTTGTGTTTTTTGCGTCTAATCTACCAAAGCAACAAAACAAGCCGCTATTCTATGCAAAGTTAATAGAAATTTTATATATTTGCAGTATGTTTTCTAAAAATTTTTAGGTGTATGAGCAACATTATTACCGCCGAACACATCACCAAACGATTTTCGGCACACACCGCACTCGACAATGTCACGGTTGAGATACCGCGTGGCTCGGTCTATGGTCTGCTCGGCCCAAACGGTGCAGGCAAAACCACACTTATCCGCACAATAACCCGCATAACTCTGCCCGACGAGGGGCGCATCCTCTTTGATGGCAAACCAATAACGCAGCAGGATATCTTCCGCATCGGCTATCTCCCCGAGGAGCGAGGCTTGTATCGCAAAATGAAGGTGGGCGAACAGGCCCTCTTCCTCGCAAAGTTGAAGGGAATGTCGCACCACGACGCCCTCGTGCGCCTGAAGGAGTGGTTCACACGACTCGGCATCGAGGATTGGTGGAACAAGAAGGTCGAGGATCTGTCGAAGGGAATGGCGCAGAAGGTGCAGTTTATAGTAACGGTACTCCACCGCCCCGAACTCCTGATCTTCGACGAGCCATTTTCGGGTTTCGATCCCATAAATGCCAACACTCTCAAGGAGGAGATTTTGCGCCTGCGCGATGAGGGTGCAACGGTGATATTCTCAACGCACAATATGTCCTCGGTGGAGGAGATTTGCGACCATATAACCCTTATCAACAAGTCGCATAACATCCTTTCGGGCAAGGTCGATGATATTCGTCGCGCACACGGCGGAAACATCTTCTCGGTGCAGTACAAGGGCGACGGCAAAGAGCTTGTCGAGCGCGTTGGAGGGGTTTGCGAGATTCTCGAAAACGAGGAGTCCAAAACGGGCTTCTCCTCGCTCAAGGTACATATCGAGCGCAACGAGGATGTTCGCTCGGTTGTAGCCCTTATCAACGACACGGTAGAGATGCGACAGTTCACCGAAACCATCCCTTCGATGAACGACATCTTTATTCGCGCCGTAAACGGAACATTATAGACGAGCGCAATTAGATAAGGGCGAGTAAAGGCAAGTAAGGGCAAGTAAGGGAGCGCGCTCCCTAGAATCCCTAGAACCCCCAGAGCCCCTAGAACCCCTAAAATCGCCTTCGGAAAACAAAAAACAAAAAGCAAAGAAAAATGAGAAACATAGGATTAATCGTAGGTCGCGAATTTCGCGAGCGAGTATATAAAAAGTCGTTTATTATTACAACGATTTTGATGCCGTTGCTGATGATTTTAATGGGAGCTGCACCAACTTTAATTATGGAGTTTGTGGATGGCTCTACGAAGAAGATTGCTGTTATAGACGAGAGTGGTTTGGTTGCCCCTCGACTTGTATCGGACGAGGAGTTGGTATTTGAACTCTCCGACAAAGATTTACAGCAGGCCCTCATTGCAACATCGCAGGATGAAGAGAGCTTTGGCGTGTTGCATATCGGCAAGGATATTGTCGAGAATCCGAACGATGCTCGCCTCTACACCACCTCCTCGTCGTCGCTTGTCATCGAAGAGACAATTGCCGACCAGATAGAAAAGGTCATTGAGAGCGAACGACTTAAAGCCTACAACATCGAGAATATAGACGAGATTCTCGAAAAGGTTAAAGCCTCGGTACACCTCACCACCTTCCGCACCGACAAAGAGGAAGATTCGGCAGCAACCTCGGCGGTGGCATCCTCGTTGATTGGAATGTTACTCGGTTTTCTGCTCTACTTCATCCTCGCCATCTACGGCTCGATGGTTATGCAGAGCGTTATCGACGAGAAGAGTTCGCGCATCTTAGAGGTGATGGTTTCGACGGTAAAACCATTCGAGATGTTGATGGGAAAGATTCTCGGTATCGCCGCTGTAGCCGCTACGCAAGTCTTGGTTTGGGGAGTGCTGATTGTGCTTTTCAGCTCGGTTATTTTGCCAGCAATAATGCCTGAAAATATCCTCGATAGCGTGCAGCAGGTACAGGCGGGAGCTGATGTCTCCGCCCTCGCAACGCAACAAGACCTCTCGCCCGAAATGCTTACGGCAATGGCTTCGCTGCTCGATACGGGACACCTCGCAATGATTATCGGCACGGTGTTGCTCTATCTCATCGGAGGTTTTCTCCTCTACGCGTCGCTCTATGCCGCAGTTGGTGCAAGCGTAGACCAAGCCCAAGATGCTCAGCAACTTACAACAATTATTACGCTGCCTATCATTGTTTCGTTTATCGTTACAATGATGGTGATGAAAGATCCTAATTCGCCCGTTGTTTTCTGGTGTTCGATGATTCCATTTACAGCCCCTATTGTGATGGTGGCGCGTATTCCGAGTGGCATTCCTGCGTGGGAGATTGCAACTTCGTTGGCACTTCTGTATGCAACCTTCACGCTCTGTGTTTGGGGAGCTGCAAAAATCTACAAGATTGGAATCTTCATGCACGGCGCAAAGCCAACCATTCGAGATATGTGGCGTTGGCTCAAGTATTAGAAATTGGCAATTGAAAATTGATAATTGACAATTAATGTGTATCTTTGCAAAATTGTACGCGAAAAATTAGAATAAAAAAGAGATATAATTTATGAACAACAAGATTGCAGCACTCGCACAAGCGGTGGAGGAGTTCGCTCCAAAGTCGTTGGCAGAGGTGGAAGAATTCCGCATTAAGATGGTGGGCAAAAAGGGCGAAATGACAGCCCTTATGGAGGAGTTCAAGACCGTAGCTCCAGAGCAGAAGAGAGAGTTTGGTCAGAAGCTCAACGCCCTCAAAAACTCTATTTTGGCAAAGATTAACGAGCAGAAAGAGATTCTCGAAAATCAGGTAGCCGCAGCTCCGAAAATAGATGATATGTCGCGCCCAGGCTCGGCAGAGCAACTCGGCTCGCGTCACCCTATCTCGTTGGTTAAGCAGGAGATTATCGACATCTTCTCGCGCCTTGGCTACACCGTAGCGGATGGCCCAGAGATTGAGGACGACAACCATGTTTTCTCGCGCCTCAACTTCCCTATGGAACACCCTGCACGCGATATGCAGGACACCTTCTTTGTGGAGAAGGCTGGCTCGGAGCCATCGGCTGACGATGTTCTGTTGCGTACCCACACCTCATCTATTCAGGTGCGCACAATGCAGCAGCAGCGTCCTCCTATCCGCGTAATCTGCCCTGGTCGTGTATTCCGCAACGAGGCTATCTCATACCGCGCACACTGCATCTTCCACCAAGTTGAGGGCTTGTATATCGACAAGAATGTTTCGTTTGCCGATATGAAACAGTCGCTTCTCTACTTCTCGAAGGAGCTGTTCGGCGAAAAGACACAGATTCGTATGCGCCCATCCTACTTCCCATTTACCGAGCCTTCAGCAGAGTTGGATGTATCGTGCAACCTCTGCGGTGGCAAGGGTTGCCCCGTATGTAAGGGAACAGGCTGGTTGGAGATTATGGGTTGCGGAATGGTTGATCCGAATGTCTTGGAGGCAAACGGAATCGACTCGAAAGAGTACTCAGGTTTCGCCTTTGGTATGGGAGTTGAGCGTATTGCAATGTTGAAGTTTGGCGTGAAGGATTTGCGACTCTACTTCGAGAACGATGTTCGCTTCCTCCACCAATTCGACAGCGTGTTGTAAGGGCTTTTAGCCATTGGCATTAGCCATTAGCTTTTATTGGGGGTGAAAAAGGTAGTTGCGATATTTTTGGTTGCGCTCTTTTGTTGTGGTTTTGTGCCGCAGCACAAGGCATCGCGCCAAAAAGAGAGCCACCGCCCCATTTCGGAACTCTACACCGAGGCGATAAAGCAGGCAACAATTCATCACGATACCATAGGTGCAACAAAGGCCATAGAGGCCATTTTGCAGCAGGATACCGACTATGCCCCAGCATTAAACCTGCTGGCGCGCCTCGCTAAAACTCCCGCCAAAGCGATAGAGTACTCCGAACGAGCCTACCGCGCAGATAGTACAAATCGCTACTACTTGGAGGATTATGGTGCTGCGTTGATTCGCGGTGGCGCATATAGCAAGGCAGTTGATATCTTTAGAAAAATCGTAATCAAGAGTACCGATCCCGACCACTACCGCATACTCGCCATTCTGCTCGACAGCAGCAAGCAGACAACCGAAGCGTTGGCGGTGTTGGATACGGCAGAGGTGCGTTTCGGGCGCATTCCGTTGCTCTGTCGCCTGCGTCAATACGCCCTGATGAAGATGGGTAAAACCCTCGCAGCCGAGGCAGATGCCCGCAAAGCGATTGAGGAGGCCCCATACCTCGCCGAAAACCACATTTCGCTCGCAAAAATCTATGCCATGACGCGCCGCGATTCATTGGCGTTAGTCTCGTTCCGCCGCGCAATAGAGATTGATTCGCTCGCTTTAGAGCCTTGGTTGGAGATTGGCGATTACTACAAATCGAAAGGAAACACCTCGGCGTATCTCTCGGTTGTGGAGCGTCTTATTTCCAACAACAATCTGCCACTGCAAGCCAAGCTCGAAGAGTGGAAATCGTTGTCGAACGATATGAATCTCTATCGCAAACACTATTTGCAATACGATGCCATTATCACAAAACTCTACATCCATCACCCCGAAAGCAAGGATGTTGCCGAGAGATATGCGCACCATCTTATACTTTCGGGAAAGGTAAATGACGCTTTGGCACTCTGCAAGTCGCTCCTCAAGCGCGGCACTCCCGCAATCGAGGATTTCACCCGAATCATCGAGATTGAGAACCATCTCAACCATCCCGATTCAGTGCAACGATACACCGACCTCGCTCTCGCAGCCTTTCCGCACAACACAGACCTACTGCACATGCGCGGAGCATTGGCGATGCAGAAAAAGGAGTATGACAAGGCTATCGAACTCTATAACGAGGCTCTGCGACACGCCGACAACGACACGCTACGCAGTTCGTTGTGGAGCGCAATAGGCGATGTAGAGCACTCTCGCAACGATATGAAGCGTTGCTACAAGGCTTACGATAAGGCGTTGCGCTACTTCGCTGACAATGCAATGGTGCTGAACAACTACGCCTACTTCCTCTCGCTCGAAGAGCGCAACTTGGAGCAGGCCCTCAAGATGATTTCGAGAGCAATTGAACTCTCCACCGAGAAGAGTGCAACCTACCTCGACACTATGGCGTGGGTACTCTACAAGTTGGGGCGATACGAGGAGGCTAAAAAGTATATGCAGCAGGCTCTCTCGTTGGATCGTAGTCAAGGTGCAGAATATGCTCTTCACTATGGTGACATTCTCTACGCATTGGGTGAGGAGTTTATGGCTAAAACCTATTGGCGCAAAGCTCTCGAACGGGGAGCCGATGCCAAAGAGATAGAGAGGAGATTTTCGCCCAAAGAAGAGAAACCCAAAAAATAGAAGATGTTGAAGAGATTGTACATACTAACCCTCGCGGTGTTGTTCTCATTTATTGTTCCTGCCACAGCGCAAACGGACAAGATAGAGCAGCAGAAGAGGGTTATTGCCAACCTTGAGCGCAGTATCGCGCGCGAGGAGAAGCAGCTTGCGCAACTCAAAAAGAATAAAGCCTCCACCGAGAAGCAGGTGCGTTCGCTAACCAAGCAGATAGAGAGGAGAAATGCTCTAATTCGCGAAACAACCCGCCAGATAAAGCAACTTACGGCTGAAGTTAAGGCATCCGAAAAGCGATTGAAAGAGCTTGGCGGACAACTCATGCAACTTGAGCAGAATGCCCGCGATATTGTGCGCACAGCCTATCGCAACTTCCGCTATCAGACGCAACTGACCTATCTCTTTTCGGCAACCTCTTTTGCCGATATGGCGCGTCGTGTGGCGATGTTGCGTGTAGCTACGGAGTATCGTTTGGCACAGATAAAGAGAGTCTCTTCAACTCGCAGTGATGTTCAGGCGGAGCGCAACAAACTCGCAAAGCGTCGCGAGGAGATCTCCGCCACAAAGCGTCGTCTTGATAAGCAACGCGCAAAGTTGCGCAGCGATATGGCGGCTGCCAAAAAGACCATCAGCAAGATGTCAAGCAAGCAGCAGAGCGTTCTTCGTTCGAAGATGGAGCACGAAGAGAAGCTGAATGCTGCAATCAACCAGTTGCGTAAACTCACAAAGGGCAACAAGGAGGGAGCTTCCTTCTCCTCGACAACTACCGCATTGAACCTCCCTGTTGTGGGCGGATCGGTAAAACGCTACAAAGGGAATATGGCGGAGGTTGTAGGCAAGGAGGGGGCTGCCGTAATTTCAATCTACGAAGGAAAAGTTGTGGATGTGAAGCGCAACAAGGTGAACAACAAGTATGATATCTATATCGCTCACGGCGAATATATCACTTCGTACGCAAACCTCTCTGCCACTTCGGTTAAGAAGGGCTCTGTCGTAAAGCGAAATCAGCGCATCGGCACAATCGGCTCGGCTGTAAATATCTCTACAATGGAGATGGAGTACAAGATAGTGTTTGGTGTATATGCTCCATCGCCATCAATAAAAATGTCGGCAGCAAACTGCTTCAAAAAGTAGTCAAACTCTACAAAGTTACCACTTTACACTACGGACTTGTAGAGCCTTTTAGACGAGAGAAATGCAGAATGCAAAATGCAGAATTACTTTCAGCGCACCCTTACTGGCCCTTAATAGCCGTTAATTACCCTTAATTCTGTTGCGCCGTGACAACCGTCAGAGTTCGGAAAACCAAAAAAACCTCTCGCGCTCCCCAGTATCCCTAGAACCCCTAGTACCCCTATAATCACCGCGCCTTGACAACGATAGGAGTCCGCAAAACCTCCAATCACCTGCGCCCTGACAACCAACGAAGTGCGTACTGCACACTCAGATAAGCCTCTCCAAGATCGGCAGGAATATAGAAGTAGTGGTTCGAGGACTCGTAGGCTATCTCCGAATCGGCAGAGACCACTGGCAGCATCGCCTTTATCAACTCCAACTCCTCCTCGCAAGCCTTGCGCATCGTAGCCCTATACTGCTCGCGTTTTTTCTCATCTTTCTCCTTCAAGTAGAGATTTCGCGCCTCGAAGAAGCGAGCCTGCACAGCCGAAGAGCGAAAATGTATCTGCACCGCTTTAGCTCGGCTCAACTGCACCGCCACGCGCTCACGATACTCCCCTTTTGCCTCTTTCAGAGCCTTTTCGAGCAGGGCAACACCCTTTGCAAAACCATCGGCACACCTCTCCATCTGCGAACACCAAACCTCTGTCGGATATATCTGTCGCCATTTATTGTAGTGGTCGTAAGGTATACCCACCATTGTAGAGGCATACTTCGTAGGTTTGGTATAGAATATATTTGACGGGCCAACATGGTGAGGGCCATAATACAACACATTTATATGGTACGGATACTCCTCGAAACCCTTTGAACACTCGCGCCAAGCCTCGCGCACCAACGCACCAGCCCTCTCGCCATACTCCTCGCGGGCAAACTTCTCGACAGCCTCATTTGCCGACTTCTTGCCGTCAAACGATTGGAACAGTTTGAGGTTTTCGGATGGATAACCTCCCAAACTCCAGCTCAGGAACACTCCACCTACCCCCTCTTTCGAGAGGTTTTCGGCGTGTTGAGCCACCAAATCCATAACAGGAATAGATGGGGTGATGGAGATCTCCCAAGTGGAATTTATCTGCACCTTTGCCATACACTTCAACCCTGCAGCACGGGCATAACCCCAATTTCGCACGGCGCGTGGACCTGGCCCTACTGCCGACATCGAATACTCCCTAATTGTGGACTCTACACCTCCTCGATTGATAGGTTTTGACCACTCGCTGACAGACATAAAGCGACACCCCTTCGGGAGATTGTCGATAATCTCCTTGCACTCGTCGTCGGGCCACTTCCAATCCCATACAATAACCTCTGCCGAAGGTGCTGCGCTATGAACGCCCTGCTCCATAGCCCTGTTAAGTTCACTTATCAACTTAGCATACGACTCCTTGCCGCAATGAGGACACTTCTTGTAATATTTATAGCGCGAAGCACACACCGTATAGTTCTCCGAAGCACTAATAGTGAATATTCCGCCAAGCCCCTTGACCTGTGTAAAGACGCTATTCAACGAGCGCGTAAGCCACGCTAAAACCTCAGGATTGGATGAGCAGAAGCCGACCTTTCCTCCCACCTCAACGCCTGCATAGGCAGCCCTCTCTGGCGAAGCCGCAAACCACTCAGGCTCCATCGAGCGCGGCTCGTTCATATAGAGGAAGATTCTTATTCCATATTTTGCGGCACGATTTACGAGATTCTGCAACCCCTTGATTCGCTCCGCAGCCTTCGCATCGCCCGGAAAGCCCTTTTCGTCGGGCGTAACGAGGGTGCGCAACACCGTGTGCAACCAAATACCATTTACTCCAACCTCTGCGAGGCGACGAAACATCTCTTCGGGATAGGAGCCCATCTCCTTATCGAGCAGAGGATCTCCGAAGTCCGAGAAGTATGGGAAGGCAATTTTAAGGTCGAAACCGTTTGCAGAGGAGCTATTTTTAGGAATCTCTGAACTCTGCAACACCTCAAAACGGCGCATAAACTCAAATCGAGGCTCTTGCGGAGTGAAGGCATTTTTACCAAAAACCTTCAACTCACGCGCAATATCCTTCGCTCTCGCCTCCATTTCGGAAGTTGGCTTTTCGTAGCGGAGAGGTTTGCAATATGGTTTCACTCTTCCGAGTTTTACATAGAGGAAATCATCCTCCACAAGACGAAATTTCAACTCCTCACGGCTCATACCGAGCAGCTGTAGAATCTGTTCGTAAGGCAATAAGTGCCAATTTCGACGCAACACCGTTATATAACCGCGATGAGTTGCCCACTCCTTCTCGATGGTCTGCTTTTTTGGTAATCCCATCGAGGTCGCCAACGCCTCCACATTCTCTACCGTAGTGGCTAATATCTCCGCCAACTTTCCCTTCTCTACAACGCTCCAATTTCGCCAAACAAAGGCGTATTGGCGGTGCGGAAAGTAGGAGAACTCCAACGCGGGAGTACGACCATCCTCATCGGGAAGTTTTTGAGCTGCAACATCGCTGCAACAAATAGCTACTAACAGTAAAAAGGTTAAAACTCTTTTCATTGTCTCTTTGTGTGTTTTGTTGGTGGTTACAGGTTATTAGAATCTCCTCTAATGCCTCTAAAGCCCCAGAACTCCTTAAAATTAAATCCTCACCATCGCCTCGATAGATTTCGAAGCCTTTTGTCTGGTCTCTTCGTCGAGTTCAATCGTTGGCGACTCGTTTTCGAGGCAGGCGATAATGCTTTCGAGTGTTATCATCTTCATATACTCGCACTCGTTGCAAGCCTTACCCTCGATGGATGGAGCAGGGATAAACTTTTTCTGTGGATACCTCTTCTCCATCTCCGCCAAGATACCCGGCTCGGTAACTACGATAAAGGTATCGCAGTCGCTCTCTCCGCAGTAGGATAGAATACCCGCCGTAGAGCCGCAATAATCGGCCAAATCAGCCACCTCTCCCCTACATTCAGGGTGGACAACCACCTTTGCCTCAGAATGCGATTTTTTAAGCTCTAAAATACCATTTTTTGAAAACTTTTCGTGGACATGGCAAGCCCCACTCCACAAAATCATATTTTCGCGCCCTGTAATCTTCTTGATATAGGAGCCGAGATTTTTATCGGGAGCAAAGATTATCGGTTGCTCGCGCGGGATGGACTCTACCACCTGCAAGGCGTTTGACGAGGTGCAGCATATATCGGTCAGCGCCTTCACGCCTACCGTTGTATTCACATACGACACAACGAGAGCTTCGGGGTGTTGCGCCTTGAACGCAGCAAACTCCTCAGCATTGCACGACTCGGCAAGCGAGCAGGTCGCCTCAGGGTTGGGGATAAGTACCTTCTTGTCGGGCGAGAGGACCTTTGCCGTTTCGCCCATAAAGTGAACTCCAGCAAAGAGGATAGTTTTAGCCTCAATATCGCGCGCCTTGACCGACAACGCCAACGAGTCGCCCAAAAAGTCCGCCACCTGTTGCACCTCTGGGCGAGTATAGTAGTGCGCAAGGATAACCACTCCCTTCTCGCGCTTCAACTCTTCGATTCTTTGGACAAGTTTTTCCACACCGATTATTTATTATTTGTTTTATAAATTTAATTAAATAATGAATTAATATAAATCTTAAACAACAACAATAATAGCTGTTGAAAGTGTTGATATCTTTTTTCCGAAAAAAGTTACTAACCTTCGTTTTTGAAAAATTTTATAAACCTCTGCGCTAACACCCTGATAGAGCCAATTTCACCCTCCCTTTTCAACAAATGTTTATAATTGGTTTTAACAAATTAACATAGATTATTTTTAACAATTTCTATTAAAATAATCTCAATAAAAACAACAACAATTTTTAATAAGTCGGGGGAATTTTGAAAACCTCAAAAGTTATTACAACTTATCAAAAGTTTTCCACCCCTTATCAACACATTTCCTCCATCTTATCAACAACTTTCTTTGCCACTTGTTGATACACCTCCGCCACCTGCGGAACAGTGTTTACTGCCGGTACTCCATCGTCAGCACCCTGCATAATATCTTGAATTATAGGTACTTCGCCCAATAAATCAACTCCTACGCTCTCGGCGTATCGTGCTGCTCCACCCTTGCCGAAAATGTAGTAGCGATTGTTTGGTAATTCGGCAGGCGTAAACCACGCCATATTCTCCACAACGCCCAAAACAGGAATGTTTACATTCGGATTTCGGAACATCTCAACACCACGAACTACATCTGCCACAGCCACTTGCTGAGGAGTCGAAACAATAATCGCTCCGCCAATACTGAGTTCGTTAATTATTGACAAATGTATGTCGCCCGTACCCGGAGGAAGGTCAATTAATAAAAAATCTAAATTTCCCCACTCGGTTTGGTGGATAAGTTGGCGTAATGCGCTGTTTGCCATCGTTCCACGCCACAACAGAGCATCGGTCTTGCGGATAAACATTGCTATCGAAATCAGCTTTATTCCCCCCACCTCGGCAGGTACGATATAGTCGCGACCATCCACCTGTATTGCATCGGGCAGATAATCCTCCACACCGAACATCTTTGACTGCGAAGGGCCGTAGATATCGGCATCGAGAACACCGACTTTGTATCCCTCCTTTGCCAACGCAACGGCGAGGTTTGCGGTAACGGTCGATTTGCCCACTCCACCCTTGCCCGAAGCAACGGCTACGATATGTTTGATATTTGCGGTGGTAGAGAAGTTGTGCATCTCCTCGATAGCTGCATTTTTGGCTGCTCGCTCGGCACTCTTCTCTCCCTCCTTGATAACGACAACGACCTTGTAGTCGGGGTAAGCCGCAGTGATTGTCTGTTCTACCCTGCTCTTGATTTTTACGGCAAACGGATCGCGCGCCTTGCGGAAGATAAGCGACACAACGACCTTCTCCCCCTCAATCTCGGCACCCTCAAAAATTCCTGCCGTTACAATATCCTGCTCCAATTCGGGATGAAAAACACCGTGAAGCAACTCTTTAATTCTGTTTCTCATAATTTTTAGCTATTAGCCATTGGCAATTAGCCATTAGCTTTTCCTACTGCAAATTTAGCAAAAAAGCGTAAAACGGAAAACTTTTTGTGGCGCAATTTTATAAGAGGTTGTTAGAGGATATTAAAGGTATTTAGAGATTTTAGAGTTGCGCCACCCTAACTCCCCTTAACAACCCCTAACAACCCCTAATAACCACTATTTATTAGCGCAACTTTGCCACAAAAATCCCCAAGCAAATCTCTCTGCTCGGGGATAGCTAATGGCTAATGGCCAATGGCTAATAGCCCAAACTAAATGAATACGGGCAGTACGCCTGTACCCCCTCACGCGCCAACTCTCGCTTCAACGAGTTGTAGTACTCGGCAACCTCCAAGGTCTCGGCATCGAACAAGTACGCCTTTGCCTGCATATTCAACTGCTGCATCATCTGCGCTATTGGCGACAAATCCTCCAACACCTCGGTAACGCGGAAGTTATCCACAACACCCGCCTTATCTGCTGCTATGGCAATAGCCTCACGCAAGCCGCCATTCGCATCTGCCAAGCCCAACTCCACAGCACGAGTGCCCGACCATACTCTACCCTGCGCGATATCCAAAACTTTATCCATTGGGAGGTTACGACCAGTGGCAACCTTCGTAGTAAATGTTTCGTAAACCTTATCCACCGAGCGAAGCAAGGTCTTGCGCTCCAAGTCGGTAATCTTGCGAACGCCCACGCCCATAACATTTGCACCAAAATCGGCTGCCGAGCCGGTCTTTACAACATCGGTAGTCAGGCCGAGCTTCTTGTTGAGCATATCCTCGCCTTCGAGCAACATTCCGAATACGCCGATTGAGCCGGTCAAAGTGAGGCGGTCGGCAACGATAGCGTCAGCACCTGCCGAGATATAGTAGCCGCCACTTGCAGCATACGAGCCCATCGAAACAATCACTGGCTTCTCCTTGCGGAGCAGCTCCACCTCGCGCCAGATAACATCACTTGCCAAAGCACTACCGCCTGGAGAGTTCACACGAAAGACCACAGCCTTGATATCCTTATCCTCACGCGCCTTCTTCAACACCTTAACGAGGTTTGCACTGTATACATTATCATCCTCTCCCTCGCCATCGAAGATCTGACCTTCGGCATAGACGATACCAATGGCTGGAGCTCCAAACTTCGGCATAACGGGAGCGAGAGTCATATAGTCGCCGAGCGAGATTATGTTGAACTTGCCATCTGCACCCTTCTCTACGCCATACTCTGCGAACTTCGCATCCATCTCGTCCTCGTAGATAAGGGCATCCACAAAGCCGTACTTCAAGGCATCCTCAGGCAGAGAGACCTCCAACTTATCTGCCAACTGCTTGAGCTTTGCAGCATCCAATTTACGACTCTCGGCAATTGAGCCAACCAAAACACTCCACATATCATCGACCATCATCTGCGACTGCTCGCGATTTTCGGGCGAGAGGTTCTTGCGGATATATGGCTCTACTGCACTCTTATACTTGCAAGCCGTAGGGCGGAACGCCTCAGCATTCAAGCCGAGTTTGTCGAGCGCACCTTTCATAAAGAGCGAGCTCTGCGCCAAACCAACCCACGAGAAACCACCCTCAGGGTGGAGATAGATTTTGTCGGCAACCGATGCGAGGTAGTAGCCGCCCTGCGAGTAGGACTCGTTGTATGCCACTACGAATTTGCCACTCTGCTTGAAATCAACCAACGCTGCGCGCATCTCCTCGATAACGCCCGTTCCAGCACCACCAGCACCCGTAAAGTTCAGATATATACCCTTCACGCGAGCGTCATTTTTTGCCGCTTCGAGGCTCTGCAACACCTTCAACAGATGGGTGTTCTTAGCCATCGTCATTGTGGCAAAGTCGAAACCAGCCATTGGATTCTTAGCGGGAGCCTCGGTGATATTCTCTGCCAAATCTATCTTAACAATCGTCTGCGGGGTAATCACCGCTTGTGTTGTGCCCTCCATTGAGCCAGCCATCCCTACAAAGATGACCAAGCACAAAACCCACGACAAAACCGTACCCACAACCATTGCGAGTAGGGTGGCTAAAAAAATCTTAAAAAATTTCATAGTTCTCAAATTTTTAAGTTAAAAAATATGTTCTTCCTCCTTGTTGCTGTCTTTCTCTCTTTTAGTAAATAGTAAAAGAAAAAGCCAACGGCTAATGGCTAAACGCCAAAAGCCCAATAAAAGTAGTACAAAGATATAAAAAAGACGCACACAACGCCCCGAAAACTACAAAAAATTGCATATTTTCTCACTGCATACCCTTTGGAGAGGTGCTTTAATATAGGAAAAACACAATACCTATAAAGTGGCAGACGACCGCGAGATTTATCAGCAAGTGCCACACAAGGTGATGATAACGAAATCCCTTTTTGGCATAAAACCACGCACCGATGGTGTAGAATATTCCGCCTGCGCCAATCAGCGCGAGGAGTGGGGTAGAGCCGTTGTTCCAGAAGAGAGGGAAGAAGATCACGATCATCCAACCCATAATTAGGTAGATAGTAAGACTTACCGACGGAATAGAACGCTTCGATAGCGACTTATAGAAGATTCCGAACAGCACCATAAGCCACTGAATAACAACTATTAACACCCCTTGCCAACCGCCGATAACGCAGAGAGCTACGGGCGTATAAGAGCCAGCAATGGCGAAGTAGATCATTATATGGTCGAGTATGTGGAATACGGCTTTATGCTTCGATTCGGGCTGCATTGCGTGGTAGAGCGTAGAGCAGAGAAACATCGAGAAGATGCTTATCACAAAGACCGACACGCCCACCGAGGCGAGAATGGGGTGGAGTGCCTCGTGAGTGAACGACCAAACGGCAGAGAAGGGTAGAGCTAACAGCATCAAAACGGCCATTACGCCGTGCGACACAGAGTTAGCGACCTCCTCGCCAAAGGATTGAATATAGAGTTTTTTTGCAATCTTTTCTCTCATTTTTGTTGGCTTTTGTCGTGGCAAAAGTAACAATTTTACCCATAACTGCAAAGTTCTGTTTTGTCGTTTTTGTATATAAATGGGGTGGTGGGGTATGTCGCTCTCGTCTGCTATGAAAAGCGTATAATTTCGTAAAAATTTACTTTTTTATCGTACAAATGCTACTATTTGTTAAAAATAGACTATTTTTGTAGTGGCTTTGCAGAGAATGCGAGCCGTTACATAGACATTTTATAGTTGTTTTTGCGGTACTCAAACTTCGCAAATTTGAAATAACCCAGCAAAACAGCAACAGGATGTCCACAATGGTGTCTTTACGCCGTTGCGCATTTGGCGCA
>SUZQ01000028.1 GCA_015059875.1 Rikenellaceae bacterium
CCTGAGGGCGTGGCTATCGGTGGTAGTTTGGATTTGCGTGGTTGCACATCGCTAACCTCTCTAACCCTGCCTGAGGGCGTGGCTATCGGTGGTAGTTTGGATTTGCGTGGTTGCACATCGCTAACCTCTCTAACCCTGCCTGAGGGCGTGGCTATCGGTGGTAGTTTGTATTTGGAAGGTTGCACATCGCTAACCTCTCTAACCCTGCCTGAGGGCGTGGCTATCGGTGGTTGGTTGTATTTGCCAAATGGAGATAAGAAATATATCGGTGCTGATATGGAAGGCAAGTTGCCAAAACTCGATACTTTCATTTGGAAATACCACAACCGAGAGTACATCAAGGCTGACGGCATATTCCAACGAGTAATAAAGCGCAAAGGCAATGTCTTCCAAGTGCAAAACATCGGGGCAAAAGATATTACATATTTGGTAACTGACGGCAACGATATATGGGCGCACGGCTCGACACTTCACGAGGCGCACACTGCTTTACAGGCGAAGTTACTACAATGCAAGTCCATCGAGGAGCGCATCGCAGATTTCAAAGCCGAGTTCGAGAGTGGCAAGAAGTACCCTGCATCGGAGTTTTTCAAGTGGCATCATATCCTTACCGGTAGTTGCGAGTTCGGGCGTAGAGAGTTCTGCCGACAGCACAACATCGACCTCGATAACGACACCTATACGGTAGAGGAGTTTATCGAATTGACAAAGAACGACTACGGAGGCGAAATTATTAGACAGATAAAATAGTGAGGTCTTGACGAAACCTTATCGTGGTACCTGGGAAATGGCGGTAGTCCGCCCGACTTGCGGTAGTCGTAAAATACCTGCAATCGTTCTTTCATCGGGGGGGCGGTATATGCAAAAACAGTCCAACCGCCCCAACTATGCTCTCGGATAGCCGACTATGATAGAGAGGTCGGGGAAACTGTACACCACTCGCAAGAGTGAAATTCGGATACTCGCCAACATTAGCAGGTGCGACTCCTGCACGAGAGCCAAAGATAATTAACCTAAATAATAAGAGTATGGGAATTTGTGCAACTTGGGTAGAGGGCGAGGCTCTTGCTATCGAAATGATGCAAAAGCGAGAAAAAACGACAGTCAAGCCAAAGAGAATGGAATGTACTATGCGACTTGGCTCAACTTGGGGAGAACTTAACTATATGAAAGACCCCGATGGACACTATAAAGAAATGTGGCTTTTATGGTTTGACTGCAACGGATTAGAATATAAACAAGCGACACATACAAGCGTGTCAGATGCGAGGAGCGAAGGATATGAACTTATGCGACTTGGTAAGTTATCTTACCGAACACGATAATATAGAGGAGGTTTTGCTCGAAGATGAAAACGGCACACTTTGGGAGTTTGACCTCGATATAAAAGAAGAAGTTTTTGATGGGTGGGATACCGTTTATCCCGATACGATAATAATACGAAAAAAAGAAGAATAATATGGCAAAATTCGAGAAAATAGCAAAGCGCACGGTGCAGGTACTCTACAACTTTGTAGATGCCATTTGGGATATTTTTCTCTATGTGTTTTATCCCTTCTTTGGGGCATTATTGGCTCTAATTCTCGCAGGCGTAACAAAGCGCACCTACTACGAGTGGTATGATGTGGTTGTAGGTAAATTTACCGATTGGAGCGAGGACATAGAGAGCAAGGTAGAGATGTGGTTAAACGATAACGAGTTCTAATATGGGAAAGATGAAAGTAGCAAGCCCGGAGAGGGCAGTACGCAAGGGGCTGCGTGAGGTTAAGGCTGGCGACCTTCTTATGGTTAAGGCTCACATCCGCAGAATACTCGGTTTGAGCGAGGCTTCGCGTATGCAATTCGCGTGGTACCTCGATGGCAAGATGCCTCTCGATGTTGTAAAGGCGAAGCAGATTGAGGCTGTATTCAATCAGTACGGAGTGTCTAACCCTTGGGGCTTTTAGCGATGGCACGATGCAAGAAGCAACAGCGTATTCCGAGCGATGAATACCTCTCGCCTGCGCAGACTCGCGTGGCAGTGGCTCTCTGCAAGGGTTACGATGACAAGGAAGTAGCCGACAAGTTGTGTATGTCGAAACACACGGTTGCACGGCACAAGCAGGATATATACGAGCGCACAGGCATACGCCATACGGCAAACGCTTTGGTAGCGTGGTTTCTTGCAATCAACTTCACTATTGCGGTGGAGGATTTGGAGCGCAGACTTGGAGCAATGGTATTGGCGGTGTTATTCTCGGTGTTCACTTTCGGAGCAGACAACGACACGCAGCTGGTACGCAGAGCAAGGAGAGGTCGCAGATGCAGACGAGAATATGAATATGTAATTGAGGCGTAGATATGCTTACTGATATTTTGACAATGCAGAACGCATTGGTAAATATGGCTGATGTAATAGCGTGTGCTTTAATCAAGCGACAAAAGCCTATGGAGGACCTTGTTTCTCGCACCGCATTGTGCAAGGAGTTTGGTCGTGCGTGGGTAGAGAAGAACGAGGCGCAAGGGCTATTGGTCGGTAATCGTTCGGGCGCAGGCAAGAACTCCAAGATACTGTTCAGCCGACTGCAAGCGGTGGCGTTGCTCGAAGCCGAGCGACAATTCAGGGCGGAGATAAAAGGCAAATACTCAAAAATGTAGAGATATGGCATATAGCGAGAAGAAATACGGCAAGGCTCGTTTGATTGGTGGCGTTAGAGTCTTCCACGAGTTTGAAGATAGCATGAAGGCTATCGAGTGGTACGAGCGAATGACAAAGGGGTGGCGTAGGCACTTCGTTACTGATGTAATGATTTACAACGATGCAGATTGCACCGACAAGATGTTGCGAGGTTTCGATATGCTGGCGTTCCGGTGCGATAGTGAGGACTACGGTTTTCATCGAGCCTATGCATGGGCGAGCGAAGGTAAATATGGCATCGAGGGTATGCCTGAAATGTTAAAACGACCAGAGCGATGCGAGGACACCACCGAATAACGCTCGAAAAGAAGCCCCACAATATAAGGGTGTGGAGCGCAGCCGATAAGGAGAAGGTAAAAGACCTATTCCTCTTAGGCTACTCCGATGCAGAGATAGCGCATATACTCGGCAGAACGGTAATTGCGGTAGGCTTACAACGGCACTATATGAAGTTGCGCAAGGCGCAACAACCGCATAAGGAGTTCGTGATACACGATGCAATGGCTGAATATTATCCAACTTGGTACAAAAAACACTTACTACAACAATGGAAAGAGCAGCAACAAACATCTTCGAGATAGTATCGGAGATACAGGCAAAGAAGGAGGAGTATAGGATAGTGCCGGCACACGCACTATTTACGGAAATTAAGGCGGAGTTGGAGGGCATAAGCGATGGCGAGTTGTATGCTCTGCTCGATGCAGAAGTAGATAGCGGACTACTCCGCAGGGTACGAACAATGAATGGCTACGCTTATTGCGTGAGCGAGGAATAAATCAAACACCAAATAACCTGAAAGATGAAGAGTATAGAATTGTTTAATGACCATTTCCAAAATTACAAGGTATATGGCATACCGAAGGCTCAACTTGTAATTGCGGATATTCCCTACAATATAGGGGAAGATGCCTACGGTAGCAATCCGATGTGGTATAATGGTGGCGATAACGCCAACGGAGAGAGCGAACTCGCAGGCAAAGCGTTTTTCGACACCGATAAGGACTTCCGTATTGCCGAGTTTATGCACTTCTGCTCAAAGATGTTGCGCCCTGATGCAAAGGACAACAGCGAGGGCAAGGAGATAGGCAAGAACGGCAAGAAATCGGGGGGGGGTGCGTGTATGATTGTATTTTGCGCTTTCGAGCAGATGATGCAGGTAATCGAGTATGGCGCACGATACGGCTTCGCAAAGTATATACCGCTACAATTCCATAAGAACTATTCTCCGCAGGTATTGAAAGCGAATATGCGAGTTGTCGGCAACACCGAGTATGCGATATTGTTGTATCGTAATAAATTGCCAAAGTTCAATAACGGAGGGCGTATGATATTCAACAATATACCATATCCGAGAGACATGGAAACGGTAAAGATACACCCAACGCAAAAGAGTGTGCCGTTGTTGCGCTACCTTATCGAATTATTTACCGATGTCGGCGATGTTGTTATAGACCCATGCGCAGGTAGTGGTAGCTCTTTATTGGCAGCAGCGCAATGTGGTCGCAAGGCATACGGCTTTGAGATTAAAAAAGACTTCTTCAAGGAGGCAAACGAGAAGGTATTACGATTTATACAGCCTTCGATGTTCTAAAACAACGATAATTTCAAACAAAAAGAGCAAAAAAATTGGTGGTATGAAAAAAAGTTTGTATATTTGCAACGCTACAAACCTCGAAAGCGAGGGCAATACATACAGAAATACCGCTTATTGCGTATCCTCTCGTTGCACTTCTGCTCCTCGCAGTCGTGGGTTTGTAGCAAAACTTGGGAGGGTACGCTCTCTTTTTGTAAATACACGCAAAACTTGTTCAACAATGCTACAAACCAACAAGCAAGCGACAAAGGCGAAAAACAGTAACCTATCGCAGAAAACAATCACTACACTAATCGTACTCGGTACGCTCGTTATCGGTACTTTACTCTTAATCTTTGCACCCGAAATACTACAAGCTTTCGGCAAGTTCTTGGGTTGCGTTGCGCTTACTGCCATGGCGGTAGTGCCTATGTTGTACTCTTTAACCTACAAGCCTTATGAGAAGCGTTAGCATAAACATTCTCCGTGAGATGCTATACGACATCAACAACGGACTATTCTCGACAACCTACGAGGCAAATAATAAGTACTACCGAGATGCAGAGAACGAACTCGATATAGAGGTGCAATCGGAATACAACCACCTTACCGGTGCGTGGCAACTCGATGTAATAATCACTAACAATTGGGGCGATGAGGATATACTCGAAGACGGACAATGGGCGAAGCTCTACAAGGCTCTGATGGGCGATGTAGAGTGGCGAGAGAAGGAGGCGCAGAGTGAGGCGGAACATATCAAACACTTATGGAGGACAGCGTATGCGTAGAGGAGATTTCAGCAGAACGGCTATACCGAAGGTGGCAATCCGGATAGAGTACGAAGATGAAAACTACACCTATATCAGTAGCGAGTATCAGCACAAGGTATTGCAGAAGGATATAGAGCAGATAAAAGCACCGATAACAATAACATGGAACTAAACGAAGGGAAACATGGATACACAATACAACCACAACGACCAACTATCGAGATACGATGATGATGCGTATTGGTACGACAAATTTTTAGACCTAAAATAGAAGATTATGTGTAAGTTCAGAACATTAAGAGCAGATGAAATAGAGGTGAAAGTTCAGAGCGTGAAGAATGGCAAGGCTCGCCACCTTCTATACATCAATAGCCGAGCCGTAACCAATCTACTCGATGAAACGGTAGGCTCGTTTAATTGGGTTAGCGATTTTTACGAAGTGTGCGGTCGCACCATTTGTCGTCTCGGCATTTGGGATAAGGAAAAGGAGCAATTCATCTATAAGAGCGATACAGGCTCCGAGAGCAATATAGAAGGTGATAAGGGGCTTATAAGCGATTGCTACAAGCGTTGCCTATCTCGTTGGGGTATTACGGAACTATACACCTCTCCGAAGATTGAAATGCCTGACGATGGGTATGGTAATGGTGGCTACTCGGTTAGTGAGGTAACAATAAACGAGCAACGCCAAATTACACACCTCGTCTTGGCAAATCGTTTTGGCAAGGAGGTTTTCCGTTGGGATAAGGGCGAACAGCCGACACGCAAGACTGCACCACAACAACCACAAGCGACAGCACCGCAACAGCCACAACAGCCAGCGCAGGAGAAAAAGCGTAACCCTCTGACCTTCGAGCAGGCGAAAGAAAACGAACTCGGCTTTATGAGTTGGCTCTACAACAAGTATTTAATGGATAAGTCGCTGAATGCAGAGAAGGTTGTTGCTGAGTTCTACGAGTGCGACTACGCTACTACTTGTTGGCTACGCGACCAATTTGCAAAATATGTTAAACAAATGGAAAAGAAATAGACTATGGGAGAGAAAATTACACTTTACGAATTGACCTCTGAACATCGCTTAATATGCGATGCTATCGAGGAGGCAGGGGGTGAGATTACGCCCGAGATTGAGGCAATGTTGGCTATCAACGAGGAGAACTTTTTGACGAAGGCAGAGGGTTATGCCGAAATTATCGCCAAATACACGATTTTGGCGGAGAACGCAAAGACGCGTAAGGCTCAATGCGAAAGAGTACAGAAGATAGCAGAAAATGCCGTTAAACGAATGAAAGAGCGCATCGCTCAGGCAATGGAAGAATACAACCTCCCGAAGGTGGAGGTAGGTATGCACAAGCTCTCATTCCGTATCTCCCAACAGGTGGAGATAACAGACGAGGCGAAGATACCAAACATTTACATCAAGGTAAAGACCGAAGTCGATAAAAAGGCTTTGCGTGAGGATTTGAAGAATGGCGTAATAGTAGAGGGCGCAACACTCAAAGAGAACAAATCACTTCAAATACGATAAAACTATGATTAACAAAGTAATTCTATTAGGGAATGTAGGCGCAGAGCCTGAGGTGCGTTCGCTTGATGGTGGCGCAAAGGTAGCACGAATAAGAGTAGCAACTACCGAGAAATGGACAGACAAAAATGGCAAGAAGGAGGAACAAACAGAGTGGCATACTATATCGCTTTGGCGAGGCTTGGCAGATGTGGTTGATAAGTATGTTCACAAAGGCAGCCAAGTGTATATAGAGGGTAAAATCCGTACTCGTGAATTTGAGCAGAACGGAGAGAAACGATATGCTACCGAGATTATCGCAGAGGAGTTGAAGCTCTGTGGTCGCCCGAAAGATGCAAACGAGCTCCCAGTATGATTGCCATAAGCAACTACGATTTTCGCCAAGTGTGTGCGTTGCTCGGAGAACTGCAACGGCTTGAAGGTAACGACACACGCACGGCGGAGGTCAGGCGCAAGGCGAAGAGATTGCGCAATAAATTTAACCGCAAAAAACCTAATAATAACGAATAACGATTGCTCTGCTATGGGTTGCGAGATGGGAAACTACCGCACCGCTTACTCTTCACTTTTCGGCGGAGGTTGCGCTATGGCAGAGCATATTTTTTGAACTATGGCAATAATTCGAGAGACTTGTGTATTTTACGCATCGTGGTTAGAGGCTATCGAGACAATGCCCGAGGCTGCGCAGAGTGAAGCGTTTAGAGCAGTATTAAACTATGCTCTTCGAGGCGAAGAAACTGCAAAGCAAGGCGCAATGACGAAGTTAATAATGGCGATGGTAAAGCCTGTAATCGACACCAACAACAAGCGTTTTGAGAACGGTTGTAAGGGTGGTGAATATGGCAAGTTGGGTGGCAGACCAAGAAAACCCCAAGAAAACCCCAAGAAAACCCCAAGAAAACCCCAAGAAAACCCCAAGAAAACCCCACTACTCGGTTTAGGGGTTAGTGAGAATGAGAATGAGAATGAGAATGAGAATGGTGTGTGTGAAAATAACACGCACACGCACGAAGATATTTTTCAAAAATTCAAAATTCAGTGTGAAAAGGTCGCACCTCTTGCTCTCGCTTTCAAAGAGCCTCTAACGGTAGAGCAATTCGCTACGCTCTACGACACTTACGGTTGGCAGAAAATAGCGCAGTGCGCAACGGAATTACACAATAAAGAGGCGTGTTACCATAACCGGAGAGCCTATACAGCGTGGAAGGCGTTTATGGCAAAAATCAAATAAAACTTGCAGATTTTTCAAAAACTTTCAAAAACTTTTAAATATGAAAAAAGGAGAATTTGCAATTTTTGTAACAATGTGCGTATTAAGCATTGTGTTTGTGTGTATTGGTTTAACTATGCAAGGCTTGCACTTGTCAGCCGTAGCCGTAGTATTCGCAATAGGTTGCGCTATATTGCGCATCTTGGAGGAACTGCGAAGTATCAAGCAGTTGCTGGTGCTTAAAACAATCGGAGATATTGCGAAGGGTATCGGGCAAGTTGGCGGAACGGCAGTAACAGCTGCGCAATTTGCGGAAACAGCAAAGAGTGTAGTCGATGCAATCAAGAACCCTTCGGGATGTCAAACAAGCAAGGTAGATGCAACATTTGCACCGAAGGAGGAAACAACGGCAGAGCAACCGGACAACAAAGAGTAGTAACCAAGTAGGCGAGGTCTAACCGCCTCGCCTACGAAAACCAACAACGATGAGAGAGATTAAATTCAGAGGGAAAAGCTTTGATACTGGCGAGTGGGTATATGGCGATTACCACAAACGAGCAGGAGGAGTACATTGCATTATCAAGATGGAGCCAGATGAAAATGGGAAAGTTGTTTATGTCGTTCATCAAGCTACTCCCGACACCATCGGTCAGTTTACAGGACTACTTGACAAGAACGGCAAGGAAATTTACGAGGGGGATATAATACGAGGAAACTGCGGTCATGGAGAAGTCCGTCATCTTATTTCTTTTTACGATATGACAGCCTCGTTTGTTGCAGAAATACTGCCTGATAACGACATAAATGATTACTGCACAGTGAGCCAAATATGGATATTGAAGTACAGCAAAGAGGTCCTCGGCAACATTCACGACAACCCCGAACTATTAAACGAGTAAGGATATGAAAACACTATACTTGCCACTCAAAAAGGAGTGGTAAGAAATGATGGAAAGCGGTGTTAAGACAGAGGAGTACCGAGAGATTAAGCCGTATTGGATAAAGCGATTATGTGATAGTTGGGTAAGTGGAGATACTTATATAGACTGCTTTAATCATTGCTGTATGAATTGCATTCAAACAAGACTCTTCGAGAGTTTTCAATTTGAGGTAGTCAAGTTCTCTTACGGCTACACTAAGCGTGCGATGACTTTTGAGTGTAAGGGTATAACTATCGGCAAAGGTCACAAAGAGTGGGGCGCACCCGATAACGATGTATTTATTATCAAACTTGGAAAAAGAATTTAACTATGCGAAAGAACAAAGTAAGTGGCTGTTTGAATTGTCCGTATTGAATGGAGCAAACCCATCTGACAATAGACAACAAAGAAGTTGTGTTGAAGAAGATTTGCCAGCATCCTTCTTTTGGGGCGCACAATGTAGCACCTCAAATTCCACTTCAATATATTACTGATTTGGATAGTGGAATAGAACACAAGAAGTGTTTCGAGGAGTATATGCCTAATTGGTGTCCTCTGGAATATGATGGATTAGTCTGTGTTTCACAACCGATTAAAAGTTTGTAGTTATGGCAAAAGAAGTAGTCATTGTGCTATCATATTTTGGGATAGCATTTATCTTCGCCTTGTGCGTATTTGCCTACCAATGCTATGAGTACAAGAAAAGTGGAACGATGTTAAGGTGGGAGTATTGGTACGATATTGAGAAGGGGAGCTTATTGTTTTGGGCGTCTGCCTTATTCCCATTGACGATTATTCTGGGCATCTGCTACATACCATTCTGGTTGATTAAGAAACGATTTAATGTAGAAAAGTAACTATGAAACAATACACAACACCAGAACAAACCGCCAAGCTGATTGAGCTGGGGTTTGCAAGACCAAGAATAGCAGCACCGGGACTCAAATGGGAGGATGGGGTGCCAACAATTTATCCACAATACACTATTGGAGAGTTGATTAAGATACTGCCCGAGAATGTAGCGAAAGAAAACGAAATGCCCTCGACATTGAATATAAGTTTGATGAATGGCGAGTGGTGCGTACAGTATGCCGACTTCTTGGGTACTGACTTTGAGTTCTGCAACACAGAACTCATTGATGCACTCTACGATATGTGTGTCAAACTAAAAGAGAAGGGAGTGATATGAGCGACAAAGTTACAACATCAGTAGAAGTGCAGATGCAGAGTGCCACTGCACAAGGTCTTGTTCCGTTGATGACGACAAGCGATGGAGAGATTATATTTTTCAAGCCCAAAGGAGCGAATCCGAGCGATATGCGTGCAAAAATAGTCGATTGCTACAAGTGTAGCGATTGTGGCAGGCAGTTGATGTTCAGCAAAGGAATGTCGCATATTGTTTGCCCTGCTTGCGGAAGTGAGAACTTGGAGCGTACAACAATGGGTGAAATGCTAAATAAGACGATTACAGTAAATTTGACAAATGAGGACAATTAAACCCACCACCAAGACGAGAAAAGCGAAAAGAGGGGGCAAGAATGCGCAAAAACAGCCCAAATACGATGCGTTCTGCCTCCTCCTACGCCAACACCTCGGCGTGGAGGTAGTGGCGGAGCATCGCTTCCACCCAACCCGAATGTGGCGTTTCGACTATGCCATACCCTCGCACCGCATCGCCATAGAGATAGATGGCGGAGTGTGGATAGAGGGCAGGCACAACCGACCAAAGGGCTACATCGCAGACCTCGACAAGTTCAACAATGCAGCTGCGCTCGGCTGGCGAGTGCTGAAATTCACGCCACAGCAACAGTTCACGATGAAGGCTCTGCGACTTATTCAGGCAACGATAAAGGGCGAAGATGAAAATAAAAGCACGAAATAGCGATGCGAGAATTATTGATATATTTTGCGATTGTAGTCTTGGTGGGAATTATCATTGCGTTACTCTTTTTGCTTTGGGTTGTATATAAACACGGAGGAGGCAATACAATAGGAACGATACCGCCCGAAAGACCGAAAAAGAGAGCCGAATAATTTTTTTTGCGTGAGTGCGTAGAAAATACGCACTTGCGCATTATCTTTGCAGTGTAAATCAAAAACATAAACGGCAGATATGAACGCAGTAAACCTACCTATCGCACAAATCGTGTGCAACGAGGGGCAAGTGCCTGGACTACCTCGCAACCCTCGATACATCGAAGAAAAAAGACTCGAAGAATTAAAGGATAGCCTGACACGCCATTCGGAGATGCTTGACCTCCGACCACTTATTGTTTACCCATACAAAGATGAATATGTGGTTATTGGCGGAAATATGCGCTTACTCGGTGCAAAGGAACTCGGCTTTACCGAATTACCCTGCTTGGTGCTGAAAGAGGACACGCCTATCGACAAGTTGGTAGCATACATCTTGCAGGATAACCACGAATACGGAAAGAACGACTACGACATACTCGCAAACGAGTTCAAAGATGAGTGGTTAAAATTGGAGCATTTCGATTTCGGCAACTTCTTCGAGGAGGAGAATGGCGATGGCACAAGCGATGGCGACAAAGATAGCAGAAAAGCAGAGGAGGACAACTTCGATGAAGATATGGAGCCTGTCGTCTGCCGTTGCAAGCGTGGCGAGGTATGGCAACTCGGCAACCACCGAGTAATGTGTGGCGATAGCACCTCCGCAGAAGATGTAGAAAAATTGAGGGGGGGGGTATTGGCTGATATGGTATTTACTGACCCTCCTTATGGCGTGAGTATTGGCGATAAGAACGCAGCACTTAACAGCGTCCAGAAGGCTGGACGCTGTACAACAAACATCGAAAACGATACTTTGAGTGCAGATGCTCTTTACCCGATATTAGTTAAAGCGATGACGAATGCGAGGTTGAGTTGTAAGGAAGATGCTTCGTATTATGTAACATCGCCACAAGGAGGAGAACTCGGCTTGATGATGATGATGATGAAGGATGCAGGTTTGCCAGTGCGCCATATGTTGATATGGGAGAAGAACTGCGCCACATTCTCATTAGGTCGATTAGATTACGATTATCAACACGAGCCGATATTCTACACTTGGACAAAGAAGCATCACAACTACCGCAATGGTGAGTATAGAACAACGATATGGAAGTACGACAAACCTCGCAAGTGCGACTTGCACCCAACAATGAAACCAGTTGCGCTTGTTGCTAACGCAATGCTCGATGCAACAAAGGAGGGAGATGTAGTGCTTGACTTGTTTGGCGGTAGCGGAACAACGCTTATCGCTGCCGAGAAGAAGAATAGAAAGGCAATGCTTATGGAGCTTGATCCTCACTATTGCGATGTAATTATTGCACGATGGGAGAAGCTCACAGGACAAACAGCAGTAAAGATTGCAGAATAAACAATATAGCCTATGGCAAAATTCAACAAAGAGAAGTTATCGCAATGCGTTGAATGGGTAGAGCAAAATGGACTTTACCCACAGCGTTGCGGTGCGCCACTCAAAGACTTCTGCTCCGCAATGGGGATAACCGAGCCGACATATAGGAGTTGGTTGAAATTTTCGGAATTTGCGGAAGCCATCGCACACGCACGAGATGTGTTCGCAGAGCAGACAGTGGTCGAGGTTGTGAATGCCCTCAAAAAGAAGGCTCTCGGTTGCGAGTATGTGGAGAAGCGAGTGAAGAAGGCACCACGCAAGATTGTAACCTACGACCCAAAGACAGGCAAGAAGATTGCCGAGGAGCAGGGCGAGTTGATAGTTGTCGAGCAGTCGGCAGATACGGTTATGATTATGCCCGACACACAGGCTGCGATATTCTTGCTGACAAACCTCGACTCGGAGCATTGGAAGAATATGCAGAAGGTGGAGCAGTCGGGCGAGTTGAAGGTAAATGCCGAGTTCAAGGGTTTCTCCTCGGTGTTGCCACACTACCCAAACATCGAGCAGGCGGTAGCCGAGCAGGAGCATAATAGACCAACGGAGGAGTAGCAGATGAACGCACCGCAACCGACAATCAACTTAAAGCAGATGCTGGCATACAAGCACCTCGCAGACCCATCGAAGCGTGAGGTCTGCTTTGGTGGTGCTGCTGGTGGCGGTAAGACTTGGCTCGGTTGCGAGTGGCTGATGCGCTCTGCGTGGGCGTTCCCCGGTACTCGTTGGTTTGTCGGTCGTAACAACATCAAGGATAGCCGAGAGTCGGTGTTGGTAACTTGGTCGAAGGTGGCGCAGCACTATGGCTTCACTGCCTACAAGTTCACGGATAGTGGCATATTGTTCGACAACGGCTCGGAGGTAGTATTGCTCGACCTCACATTCTACCCACGCAAAGACCCGATGTTCGAGCGACTCGGCTCGAAGGAGTATACAGGTGGGTGGATTGAGGAGGCAGGAGAGGTGCATTATACCGCCTACGAGGTGCTTAAATCGCGTATCGGGCGACACCTGAACAAAGAGTATGGGTTAGAGCCAAAGTTGCTAATAACCTGCAACCCTAAAAAGAATTGGCTATACAAAACGTTCTACAAGCCTTATAAGTCGGGAACGCTCGACAGCAACAAGGCATTCGTTCAGTCGCTCGTATTCGACAACCCATTCATAACGGAGGAGTATATCGACTCGCTCCGTTCTATTGCGTTACGCCAAACACGCCTCCGCCTCCTCAATGGCTATTGGGAGTATGAGGGCAACGCCAACTCGCTCGTAGATTACGATGCGATACTCGACTGCTTCACGAACGCGGTGCAGGGCAACGGACAAAAGCGCATATCTGCCGACTTGGCGATGAAGGGGCGAGACCACTTCGTATCGGTAAAGTGGGATGGCTTGGTAGCCACGATATCCACCGACAAGGGCTATGTCGATGCGAAGCAGATAGAGCAGATACTCGAAGGCGAGGCACGGCAGTATGGTGTGCGTAGGTCGCAGATTGTAGCCGATAGCGATGGCTTGGGTGCGTACCTCTCGGCTTACCTTACAGGCATAAAGGAGTTTCGAGGTGGAGAGCGTGCCTACTCGCCAGCGTTCCGCAACCTCAAAAGCGAGTGTGCCTTCAAGTTGGCGGAGTTCATCAACGCAGGCAAGTTGCGCATCGTTTGCACGCCCGAGCAGCAGGCAGAGATAGCCGAGGAGTTGGAGGCTTGCCTCGTTGCCGAGGATGTCGATAACGACACGCAGAAGAAGGGTATAATCACGAAGGAGGAGCAGAAGGCGGTGCTTGGTCGTTCGCCCGACAAGTTCGATGCACTCAATATGGGAATGATTTACTATGTTAAACCGCAGCCGATGGGCGTGCGAGGCACGCTCGGCTCGTTACCAATGCAAGGATAATGATACTATCACGAACAGCCACAGGCAAGGTGCTGATGCTCGAAAGCATACTCACCGAGGAGAGCCAAGAGGCTCTGCTGAAACTCCCGAAGCCGAGAACGCTCCTCGGCAAAGATGTTCCCGAAGATTTGAACGGCATAACCATCGGGCAACTATCGGAGTTGCAGGAAGCAGCCAAGAGTGAGGATATGCGCACAATCGTAACCGAGAGCGCACGCATATTGCTGGGTGCTGCGCCACTCAAAGTATTGCGCCACCGAGCAGACCGCACCATCGGCTTTGCTGTATGGGTATTGCACGAATTGGAGCGTATCGCCAAGATGTGGAAGGCGATATCCGTGCCACCATCGCCCGAAGCGGTGCAGGCAGGAGTGGAGCAACTCACATCGGACACATTCAGCATCATAGATTGGTTTGCCTTGCGTATGGGTATTGCCGACCACGATGCGGTGATGTCAGTGCCGTGGGTGCGCATTTGGCGTTGTATGAAAGATGACAACGAGCGAGGGCAGTTCCAAAACCGCCTGCGTGAGGTTATGGCTAAACAATCAACAAAGAAATAGATATGGAAACAGTAGAGCAAAGAGTAAAGGCTATTATCGAGGGTATGGGGCTTGACTACATCTGCGAGAGTTGGGCGAGGTCGAATGCCGTGCTTGACCGATATAGGCGCAGAGCAGACAAGAGAGTGAAGGCTGACGATGGACACAGGCTCCCAGTCGGCATATACATTCAGCCAACGAGTGGAACGCTGAATATCGCGGAGCGTGGTAGTGTTACCGATGCTCCTTCGTGTTTAGTAGCGTTCGCAGATGAAATGCCGTTTGACTACACAGGCAGACAAGCGCAGGACGTAGCGGAGCGTATGAAGGCACTTGCAGAGGAGTTCCTGCGCAGGGTAAATGCAGACGAGTGGCTGAAACCAATATCGGGCAATATAGCCTATAATATCGCCTACGATAGGCTCGATGCCAACTTATGTGTGGTAACTATCACGGCTACGATAGAGGAGGCGTGGGGGCGTTGCATTTAGCGTATGGAGAGCATCGTATCAACACAAGCGGAGGTGCATCGCATCGTGCAGGAGGAGTTGGCGCAAGCGAAAGCCAACATCACCGAGAACATCGAGCGCGAGGGCAAGCGTGCAACAGGTAAGACAGCCGAGAGTATGGCGGTAACGGTGGCAGAGGAAGGTGCAGCTGTTGTCGGCACCTTGTCGGGTAGGGCATACTTCGGAACGTTGGAAACAGGCTCGAAGCCGTGGGCTATGCAGTACAAGCGAGTACCGAAGTTCTTTGCGGATATCATCGCAGAGTGGGTGGAGGCGAAGAATATAGACGCACCGCCTTATGCCATCGCCACGAAGATTATGCGTGAAGGCTCGAAGCAGTACCGAGAGGGTGCGATAACCACCGTATATTCAGATGAGATAGATGCAACGGTGGAGCGCATAAATAAGCGTGTTATGGGCTTATTCGACACAGTACTAACGGAATCAATCAAACGATAAGGAAATGAGCAGAATTTACGAAAATGGGTATCGCATCGAATACCCTAACGAACTCGCATACGCTGGTATGCCTGCGATAGTGCGAGTGTCGCAACTTGACACCGCCTATATAGGTGTCGGCATCACTATAAAGGTGGGCGAGAACTACTACACTGAAACACGCACTCCATACAATGGCGAGGTGGTGTTTGATATTTCTCGCTATATGCAAACTGCGTTCATTGGGCGAAACTTCAATATGTACTACGGAGAAGCACAATCCCATTATAGCGGCACGCAAGCGAATGTATCGGTTGCAGTACAATTAACGAATAGCACAGAAAATAAAATTAATGCGCTGGCATTCGATGTTAATGCGCTGGTAGGCTATATGCAGATAGGCAAGGCGAATGGAGGTGATAGAAGGCGTATGTGGTTTGTGAATTTTCCGCAAACATTCGACTTCTATTGCGAACAACACGCTAATATATGGTTGGGAGGTCAGTATATATCCCATGTAAGCACGGGCACTGAATATCGACAAATTAGCGTAGATTTGTCGCCTTCTTTGGGTTACGACACCGAGGGCTTGCAGAGTATAGGATTAGGAGGAGACGAATTAGCATATCTGGCTGGCGATGCTCTAATGGTAAGTCAGCGATTTGCATACCGCCTAACAATAGACCGATGCACATCGGGCGTATATCTGCGTTGGCTCGACAACTTCGGGCAATGGTGCTACTACCTATTCCGTGTTACCGGGCGCAATTACACAACCAAGGAAACGCAGTCGTGGCAGGATGGCATCTTGCGCAATGAGTTGAATGATGAGGGCGGTGTGTTCCTCGCAAGCGGACAAACGCATCAGCAGATGGCGCAGCAGGAGAGCATATCGCTCGGGGCGAAGCTGGTGGATGCCGAGACATTCGACTTCTTGCTCACACTTACAAATTCTCCAATCGTGGAAGTGATGACAAATGCTGACGATTATATCGATACAAACACCACTCTCCCACTCTGGGAGCGCGTGTCAGTTGTAGCAGGCTCGTATGCTCGCACAGGTGCACCGCTCCAAGACTTTGCCGTGTCAATAGTTCGTAACACTCAAACATCGCAGATGCTATGATAGAATTACGCATTGGGGGGCAAGCAGTGGATATTGCCCCAAATACTAAAATAACGCTCAATTTCAACAGCAATGTGTTCGGGGATATATCCAAGATACAACCGAGCAATTCACTGACTATAAGCCTGCCGAAAACGCCTACGAACAGCAAGGTGTTCGGTGTGCCTGCCGTAGTCGGTATCTCTATTGCGCCATACCGCAGATGGAATGCAGAGCTGTATGTTAATGGCGTGTCGGTTGTTGATACTGCCTACGCTGTGTTGTTGAGCGTGGGCGATAGTTACGAGATAGCACTCTATTGGGGCGTGGTAACGGCACTATCGACACTCAAAGACAGTGGCAAGACCTTGGCGGACATCAACGAAGTGTTGGAAATTAAGTATGGCGGTGAGAATTGGTGGCAGGCGTGGGAAGGCAGATACGGCAATACATTAGCAGGCGTTGGCAATAGAGGACTTCTAAACGCGGTGTATGAGGCAGGCATTGAGGATTTGCGCAACAACGCTACCGCGAGGGCGCAGGTTGCACTCTTGCCGAGTGTTAGGGCTTCTTGGTTGTGGGACAATATCGTTGCCGACAATGGGCTGAATGTGTCGAAACCTTCGACTTTTACTCAAATACTCTCGAAGTTGGCGTTGCCGTTCGCATCGCACAAAACCCTCGGAGGCGAGTCATTCTCGGCTAATTACCTCAAAAGTAACACTCGCTACAATAAGCAGTGGGAAGCAGGTGCAATATCGTTCCACTCGTTAGATAGCGTGCCGACAAGCGTATATTTCGAGGTTGTCAATGCCGTAGTGCCTATATGGGTATCGTTGCGAGAAGTTGAGTTTGACGTTGGCATATTTCGCAGCAAGGCAGAGGGCAAGGTGCGCTTCGCTATCAAGGTAGTAGGTCAGAGAGATAACACCTCTATCCCAACCTTGCATATCGAACACCGCAATACGGACAACCTCGCTATCAAGAAAAAGGGTACTACATTGGCGACAGCATTCAGCACGGAGTTGTCGTTGGAGGTGGAAATTAAGGAAGGCGAGTATATCGTGCCATATATCGAATGGATAGACACGACAGGAAGGAATAATCCCGATGGTGTGCGCGTAACATCTGCCTCGGTGGATATCGTTGCGCAGTATGGCGATGTGGAGGACCAAGTTATGGGCGGTATGATAAACACGCGCGACAACCTACCCGACATCTCGCAACTCGACTTCGTGAAGGCGATGTGTGCGATGTATGGTTTGTGGGCTACGCTTATAGATGGTGTGGTGCATCTTGTGAGTTGCGCTGGTTTCTACAGGCAGACTGCTATTGATTGGTCGCACAAACTCGTTGGCACAGGCGATGGCGATGCAGCCAATACTACCTACACACTTGCGGATTACGCACAGCGTAATATTCTGCGCTACAAGGAGGATGACACCGTGAAAGTAGATGCCAGCGGTGTGCTTGTCGTTGATAACGAAAACCTCGACAGAGAGAAGGATATGGCGCAAATGCCTTTCGCAGCTTCGGATGGCAACACCATACCGCATCTCAAATGGAAGGATGACAACAGCACTACAGGCGAGGTCGAGGAGGTGGATGTGGAACAGCGTATTATGGTGCTTACAGAGAAGTTTTCAATATATGAAAGTGGTACTGCTTCGCTATCGTTTGATGGCTTGCAGTTCTCGCAACTCATACCCGAGTACTATAACACTTGGCAAAAGATTATGCGCAACCCGTTCGTAATCGAGGAGAAGGTACAGTTGTCGGAGATTGATATAAAGACGCTCGACTTCCGCAAGCCTATCTATTTGCAGAAGTATGGAGCGCAGTTTGTGGTCGATAAGGTGCAGTGGTCGGAAGGCGAGCCTTCCACCGTTACACTTGTGAAGTTACCACCAGCAAAGGATATAGGCGTAGCGTTGCCGTATAAGGTAACGACAGGCGTAACCCTTGGTCTCCCAATGTCGGGTGCAGTTGTAGAGCCAAACCCAGCGTGGGCATACCTCGTTAGTGGTGCAGGCGATTACTTTGCGGAAAAGGCAACATTGCGCTTTGACGAGGCAACGGCAAATGCGAAACATAGCATCGGCTTTGTTGCTTGGACTACCGAGGCAGGCAGGGTGTTGAGTACCGACAACCCATTTGTGTACGATGGTAGCAATGGCGATATGGTAATATACGCAAATACGGCAGATACTTTGAGTTAATTTTTTTACTTATAAAGGCGTTGAAACAACGCACTATAATTATGGCAGAAGGAACAACAACGAAGGTATTACGAATTGAGGTCGATAGTTCGCAGGCGGTACAGGCAATGGCGGAATACTCGGCATTGATTGAGGAAACGAAGAAGCGAGAGGATGCCTTGAAGAAGGCTATCAAAGAGCAGGGCGATGAGTCGGGGCAACTCGGAGTCGAGTTGGCAAAGTTGAAGTCGGAGCGCACGGCATATACTCGTGCGTTTGCAGAGTCGAGCAAGGAGGTGCAGAACAACATCAAGCAGGGCAAGGCGGAAGAAGGCTCGTTAAAGTCATTACGAGCAGAACTATCTAACCTCACGAAGAAATACGATGAAATGGGGCGAGCAAGGCGAGATAGCCAAGAAGGTAAAGATTTGCAGAAGCAGATAAACGATATCACTAAGGAGTTGAAATCGGGCGAGGAAGGCACGCAACGCTTCTATCGCAATGTGGGAAACTATGCAGGCTCATTGGAGGGTTTGTTCGGGCAGTTGCAAAGCAACGCCAAGCAGGCTCTCGGAGGCTTGGAGGCGTTTGGGGTTAGTTCTAACTTGGCACTCGGTCCTGTTGGCATTGCTATTGGTGCGCTGGTCGGGGCATTCCAATTCCTCAATAAGGCACTGCACTCTTCCGAGGAGTTGTCGATGGCAACAAGCGAAGCGTTCGCTTTCCTCAAAAGCGGAGCGATACAAATGCAACGCACGATGCAGGGAGTCGGTCAGGTTGTGCTAAACATTTGGAACAACATCTCAAACGCAATCGGGAAAGCTGCGAATTGGGTCGCAAAGTTGCTCGGCAAGGAAAAGGAATGGGCGGAGTGGAAGGAGGAGCGTTTGGAACTCCAAACGAAACTCACCGAACAGCAGAAGGAGGAGAATGCCATCACACTCGCCCAGCGCAGGATAAACGAACAGAACGCCAATAGCGAGTTGAAAATTGCCAAGTTGCGTGCGCAAGCTGCGGATAAGGTTACATTCTCGGCTCGTCAGCGTGTGCAGTTTATCAAGGAGGCTGCCGATGAGGAAAGGCGTGTATCGGAGCGCAACTACAACCTCGCCAAGCGTGAGTATGAGTTGGCGAAGTCGAGGGCAGCACTCGCAGGCAATAGCGCAGAGGAGAACGAGGCTCTATCGCAAGCCTATACCAAAATGATACAGCAGGAAACTGCATACTTCAATAAGGTGCGAGAGTTGAATGCGCAGGTTGCGGAGGCTACAAATCAAGCAGTAGCAGCGGAAATGAAACTCGCAAACGAGCGCAAGAAGGCGCAAGATGAGTTGCTACGCGATTTCGGACAGTTCTTGTCTATTACCGCTGATGAGATGGGTGCCGACATCGACAAAATAAACGAGGACTACCTGCTCGGCTACAAGAATAGGATTGCGGAGGCGAAGTTGCTCGGGCAAAACACCCTCGCCCTCGAAGTCGAAGCCAAGAAGGCGGAACTCGACACCCTGCATCAGTTGGAGGAGGAGAGCGATGCGGAGTTCAAGGCTCGACAACTCGCAGCACAGCAGGCGTATGTTGATGCGAAGAAACGCCTTGCCGATTATGAGGTGCAGGTGGAGGTCGGCAAGTGGAACGCCATCGGTGGTGCGATGAATGCTTTGAGCAACTTACTCGGAGAGTTCAGCGAGGAGTCGAAGGCTGCTGCCATCGCATCGAAGGCTCTCGCTTTGGGTGAAATCGCTATAAAGACAGGAGTTGCTATTGCAGGCGGAGTTTCGCAGGCGATGTCCGTTCCTTTCCCTGCGAACATCGCAGCGATTGCCACCACCGTAGCCACAGTACTCGCTAATATAGCCACAGCCGTAAGCACGGTTAAGTCCGCCAAGTTCTCGACAGGAGGCTATGTATCGGGAGAGGGTACGGCAACGAGCGACAGCATACCGGCAATGCTCTCCAATGGCGAGAGCGTGAACAATGCACGCGCGACCTCAATGTTCGCACCTCTCTACTCCTCGCTCAACCAAATGGGAGGAGGAGTGCCAATCGTGGCAACGCAGACCGCAAGCCAAGTGCAGGGCGAGGATATGTTGGCGAGAGCCTTTGCGAAGGGTATGAGCGAGGCGGATATCCGTGTGGGTGTCGATGAGATTACCCGAGTGCAGAATAGAGTGCGAGTAGTCGAAAATCTTGGTGTATTATGATGCAGATAGGAACAGTAGCGGAGTTGCTGAACTTGAACGAGCGGTATTTCCAACTGCTCAACGATAACGGAGTGCGCATCGAGGATGTGCAGTATCTTGACCTCTACCGAGATTACAAGCGGTTGTCGGCTGACGGCTTAAAGCAGTCGTATATCGTGGCGCACCTCTCGGAAGAGTACGATATCCCCGAGCGCACTATATATCGCGTTATTGCACGATTATCCAAGCCCGTAGTGTCTGCTGGTTTGTAGGTACTGACAAGCGGTGTCAGTTGAAAAGGCGGTTAATGCGTTGAAACAACGCACTAATCGCCTTAATTTTGCATAGCAAATCAAAAGAATATGGCAGTACTGAAATTATACAACCCGATAATGACCGAGGAGGGCGCAGAGATGATGCGCTGGCTCGGTAGCGATGGCGTATGCTTCAAGGACATTGACGAGTTCCTCGCTTCTATTGCCGAGGATGACGACACAATCGAGTTGCGCCTGCACTGCGAGGGTGGATGTGTTACGGAGGGCTGGGCTATCGTGGATAAGCTCCGAGCATCGGGCAAGAAGATTACTGCAACCGTGGAGGGCGTATGCGCTTCGATGGCTACGGTAGTGCTTCTCGCTGCTTCCGAGCGTAAGGCTTACCCACACGCATCGTTGCTCATTCACGAGCCTTATATACCCGAATACACGCTTGCAGAGGCGTATCGTGCCGAGGACTTGCAGAAGTTGGCGGACTCGCTCAATGCCGAAACGCAGAAGATACTCGACTTCTATGTTGAGCGCACCGGTGCAGAACGTGCCGAGTTGGAGGCGTTGATGTCGGAGGATAAGTTCGTGGATATGGAGCGTGCAAAGGAACTCGGCTTTATCTCCGAGATACTCCCAGCGTTGAGCGCACGCAGTCGCACGGCAAAGGCGCAGGCGAAGTGGAACAACAATCACCAAAATTTTAACAATATGGCAGAAAACAAGAAGAAAATTGCCGAGGTGTTCGCAGCACTCGGTGAGGCTCTCGGACTATCACAGCCGAAAGCCGTTGCCTATACTCTTACGACCGAGTCGGGCGACACAATCACAATCGACAAGCCCGAGGGCGAGGACCCTGCTGCGGGCGATGCTGCTTCTCCCGATGGAGAGCATAAGATGCCCGATGGCACGACTATCGTGGTCGTGGATGGCGTAATCACGGAGATACGCCCAGCCGAGGGTAACGATGACAATGACGATAAGTTGGCAAAGGCTGACGCTCGTATTGCGGAGTTGGAGGCAGAGTTGGCAAACGCAAAGGCAGAGGTGGAGACTGCAAAGGCAGAAGCAGAGTCTGCAAAGGCGCAGGCAAAGACAAAGGAGGAGATGGAAATTCTCAACCTCGTAACCATCGCAGGTGGTAAGGAGTGGCTCGCACAGGCGAAGTCGGAGTACAAGCCTGCAAAGCGCACAGCCTCGACCAACGCAGGCGGTAAGCAGTCGCTTGTCGCACAGCGATTGGCTGAAATCAACAAGAAGTAAACAACAACTTAAATCAATCAAATTATGGCAAGTACAGGATTAAATTTTGCGAACTTGACACCCGATAATGGCGCAGTTCGCGACCTCAAACAACTCATTTTCCTCTCCGTTCTTGGCGCAGAGCGACTCGGCTCTATGTTCAATGTGTTGCCAAATCAGAAGCACGGTGAGAAGGTAGGTTTCATTGGCGAGTTTGGTCTGCTCGGCAAGCCAAGTCAAGGTTGTAATATAACCTACGATCACAATACCGCAGCAACAGCCGAGGGCGAGTGGGATATCCGCGAGTGGCAGATTTCGGAGGAGATTTGCTACACCGATTTGGAAAGCACTCTTGCAAAGGTTGCTTTGCGCACAAAGACCGATATCGCAGACCTCACAGGCACAGAGTATCTCGACTATATCGTTCTCCCTCTTTTGGAGCAGGGTGCGACAAAGATGCTGTTCCGCCTCGCTTGGTTTGGCGACAAGAACGCTGCTACAATAAGCGATGGAGGTATATTGAAAGACGATGCGCGAGTAAGTGCCTTCTCAGTTACCGATGGCTTTTGGAAGCGCATCTACGAGTTGGTAACAACGAACGCAGAGCGTCATACTGCTATCGCTGCGAACGCAAAGACCACTTTCGCAGAGCAGAAGTCGGCTATCCGTACCGCAGGCGCAGCAACCGAGGTACTCGACAACCTTATCAGCGATGCGCCTATGAACTTGCGACAGGCAAACGGTCAGGTAATCTTTATCTCGCAGGCGTTGAAGGATGCGCTGAACGCTGACATCAAGAAGAACAACAAGGGTAGCGACTTGCAGTGGGAGTCGTTGTTCGATGGTATAACAAAGACTACCTACGATGGCATCGAGCTGGTGGCTCTACCGGGTTGGGACGAGATTATCAAGGGTTACGAGACAGCCAATGCCGGTAGTTCGTGGAACAAGCCATATCGTGCAGTCTATACAACTCGCGCCAACTTGTTGGTGGGTGTGCCGGGAACAAACGAGATTGTCGATTTGCAGGCATTCTTTGACCAGAAGGAGCAGAAGACCTACATCCTTGCAAAGGATAAGCTCGGTACTCTCATTGCTGACGACAAACTCATTCAGGTCGCATACTAACGAAAGGAGGCAGTTATGGCATCGTGTGATAACTTAATCAAGATGAACATCGAGCGCAACTGCGATGACCCTCTCGCTATGGGCTACGAGAAGAAGGGTATTCTCATCAATCGTGATGATATAGACTTCGGGGCAGTAGTGTTTGATGACGAGAACAACAACATCATCAAGGAATTGCCGTTGAAGGCTGGAAAGTTCGGTTTTTGGGTGTACCAGCACGGCACAAAGCCGTTCAATGGCACGAATAAGAGTGTAGAGGTTGGCGAACTTGGCAATTCGGTAACATCGAATGTTCATATCGTTTTGCCTGACCACTCTCCTGCTCTTATCGATGGCGTTATTGACCCACTCCTCAATGGCGAGTTCGTATTCATCTCCTTCAACAAGCATAAGGGCTTGGTGAACTCAAATGGAGCATCGGCATTCGAGGTGTTTGGCTTCTTCCAAGGTCTTTCTATCTCGGAGGGTAGTCGTGATGCTTATGCCGAGGATACAGGCGGAGGTTGGGCAATTACGCTAACCGAGAGCAAGGCTCCGAAGGCTGGTTTGTTCTTATTCGATACTGACTACACAACCACCGAGACGATGGTTAATAGCCTCGTTCAGGCAGAGTAATGACCGTATCGGAAGCATATAACACTCTTTTGGCGTTGAGTAGGGCAGACAAGCCCTACTCTTCGGCAGAGGAGTCTATTATCTCAAACCTCTACACCGAAGTAACCGGTAAGAAGGTGCGAGATTGCAACTGCCGAGATAAGTGGCGCGATGCCGTTATCGAGGCTTTGCTCTATCTCAAAAAACACAAAGCAATGAGAGAAAAATGCGACTACAAACTCCGAGCAGGTGTGATACTTCACATATCGGGCAGTTCGGAGGTTTACACAAACGACAACCTTACAAACGAGGTTGCCGAGAAATTCTTGAAAGACAACCCTAACGCAGTGGGTAGATTTGCGGTTATACCGCAACCAAAGGCAGAATCAAAGCCAAAACGAAAGAAGAAATAACACTATGAATGTTAAGAATACGAAGAAGGCAGACAAAAGAGTAGATATCGGCTATCTGTCCTCGCTTGGCATACAGGCGTACGGACACAATAACCTATATCCGCAGGAGTTGCGTGCTATCATTGACGCATCGCCAAATGGCTCTACCTGCGTAGAGCGTAGGGCTACCTACATCGAGGGCAATGGTATCGCCTCGCAAGTGCTGGCAGATACCGTATGCGACCTTCTCGGCTCAACATTCGACGATATACACCACCTCGTAAGCGAGGATATGGCATACTATGACGGTTTCGCCCTCCACATCAACTACAATGTGATGGGTGAGGTCGTTGCCGTGAGCCACATACCGTTTGAAATGGTGCGCCTCGTAGAGCCTGACGAGAATGGCGTTGTAGGGCAGGTGGTAATACACCCCGATTGGACTGCCAAGCGCACACGCAACGGAAAGGCGGTAAAGGTAAACAAAGACAACTGCGACTATATTGCAGTGTTCAACCCCGACAAAGCGGTTGTGCAGGCGCAGATAATCAAAGCAGGAGGCATCGAGTTCTACGAAGGGCAGGTGCTATATGTAACGCGAGCAGGGCGCAATGTCTATTGTACCCCAGTAGCCGACACCGTATTGCCTTCGATGTCGGGCGATGAGGCAATATCGAATGTGGCGTGCCGAAATGTGCGCAATAACTTCCTGCCTGCTGGTATTCTCGTTACAAAGCGAGGACAAAGCGCAGAGGAGCAGGACAACGGCTTCACGGAGGAAATCGGCAAATTGCAGGGCGATATGAACGCTTGCAAGATACTCCATATCGAAATATACAGCGACGAGGATATGCCCGAATTTAAGCCGTTCGATGCCAAGAACTACGACAAGGAGTTCACTGCATCGTCTGCAAAGTTCATCGACGACATATACGCTCGTTTCAACCAAGAGCAGTTCGCACGTTTGCGCTCGGGTGCAATAGGCTTCTCGGGGCAGTTGGCAAACGATGTGAAGATCGAGTATGCCGAGCAAGTTACAAAGCAACAGCGTATGATAACTCGCGCATATCGCAGCGTGTTGGAGCATTGGACTCCGAATACCATACCATACAAAGGTGTGGAGGATATCAAGATTGAGCCACTTATTAAGAGCATAAGCAATGAGCAGGGGGGGGTGAAGTCTTCGCAGTCGAATTAGGAGTAGGAGGCACACAAGCATTGACTTCTATTGTGACAGATGTCAATATGCCCGACACGCAGAAGAAAGAATTACTTATGATATTGTTCGGAATGGAGCAAGACGAAGTTAATAGAATTTTCGATAATGGCACTAATTAAAAAGCACCTTATAGAGCCTTATGAGGTTGAGCAGTACGCTCGACCTTGCACCGCAGATGAGGCTATCGTGGAGCGAGCGATTGAGGAGGCGGAATTGCTCGACATAAAGCCTGCGCTTGGCGATAAACTATTCAATAAGTTGCAGAACTCGGTTACATTCTCACGACTTATGGAGGGTGGTGAGTACGAGGCGTGTGGCGAAACACGCACCTTCGCAGGGTTGAAGCGCACACTCGCATACTATACTTGGGCGAGATTGATAAACAGCGCAACGCACCACCTCACACGCTTTGGCTATGTGGTTAAGAGCGATGACTATTCACGCTCGGCAGACCTTCGAGAGCGACAGCAAGCGGTGGGCGATGCTACGGCTATCGCCAACGCATATATGCACGAGTGCTTGCGATATATCGAGGCTAATCCCGACATCTTCGCAGAATATAGTGGTTGCGGTGCAATTTCCGCAAATAAAACAACATTCAAGATAATAGGAGACTAATATGTATATACTTAAAGCAGGAGAAGGTTGCGTTTTGAAAATGCGCCTCGTGGAAGCAAATGGCGCACCGATAGAGTTGCGCAATGCTCGTTTTGTTCAAGCTATTCTTCATTTACCAAATGAGGCAACGATGTTGTGCGAAGATGTGCGCTTCGATGAAGTTTCGCAACATGTTTTCGTTAGGTTAAGCGCAATAGACGAACTCACTATGGAGGGAGTGTATGGCATCAATATCAATGCTTTGTTCGATGGTAGAGTTGTAACATCGGCAGTATTAGACTTTGCGGAGGTCAAAGCAAACACGGAAAGTAGATATTTCGAGTTGCTTATTGATTTGTTCGTATCTACCACTGATGTTCCTTCGTGCGTGAAATATACAGGTGCTTCGCCAAAGATAAGCGAGAATGGCACTTGGCTGGTGTTCAATGACGAGATAAACGCTTTTGAAGATACTGGTATATCGATATTTGGTAAGAGTGCATATCAAGCTGCAATAGAGAGTGGTAATTTTAGTGGAACCGAGGAAGAGTTCAATGCTTATATGGGCAGTATTCCACAAATAACCAATGATGCAATACTCTCCACAAAGTCAGCGAACGAGGCTACTATCAATGCAAACCAAGCAGCGCAAGATGCCGTAAGTATAGCCAATAGCAAGGGCGAAGAGGCTATAAGCAGAGCAGATGAAAAAGGAAATACTGCGATACAGCAGGCACAAGATGCAGGTGCTGAGGCGGTGCGGATTGCCTCCGAAGCGGCAACGCAGGCTACTACCGCTGCGAACGAGGCTACTATCAATGCAAACCAAGCAGCGCAAGATGCCGTAAGTATAGCCAATAGCAAGGGCGAAGAGGCTATAAGCAGAGCAGATGAAAAAGGAAATACTGCGATACAGCAGGCACAAG